>CANFTU010000099.1 GCA_947450005.1 Comamonadaceae bacterium
CGTATTTGGCGGCCGCCGTGCCTTGCAGCGCATCGCTGGTGATGGTGCGGAAGAACCAGCCGCCGGTCTTGCCTTCTAGCGCCAGCTTGGTCAGCGTGGGCGAAGACGATGCAGGCGAAATTTGCACCACGCCGGCGGGCGCAGTCACCGAGGTGACCATGGGGATGGACACCGAGCTGATGATGCCGCCGATGATGGCCGGGGTTTTCTTCAGATCGACCAATTGGCGCGCCTGGTCCACGGCAACCGAGCCCTGGCTTTGCGCATCGCGCACATCAAAAGCCAGCTTGCAACCGGCGATGCCGGCACTTCCCGCTGCCTTGTTCAAATCGTTGAACGCCAGCTCCACCGATTTACTGGCAGCTTGTCCATAGCGGCCGGCAGCGCCGGTGAGCGAGACCACCATACCCACGGTGTGGGTGCATGACGGTGTTTGGGCGACGGCGGTGGCAGCGCCCAGGCTGGCGAGCAGGGCCGCGGTGGTAACAGAAAGCACAAAACGCATGGTGAGGGTCTCCAGAGTGGGTTGTTGAAATCAGGAATTGTTCAGGTTGTACTTCATGATGCGGCCATGCGGCCCCGTCTTGTCGCGCTCCAGACTATACGGCGCGCCCGCAGGACCCGGGCAGGCATCCAATATCGGTTGCAAAAGCGCATGGTCTGCGGCATCGAGGGCAAAGCGAAAAACTTCCAGCGTGCTGCCCAGGCGGTCTGCATAGCGCGCACCCACAATCGCAGCGGCCACACCGGGTTGGTCCAGCACCCAGCGCACCGCCACGCTGGACAGGCTGACCCCATGACGCCGCGCAATCTGGTCCAAGGCCTGCAAGAGCGACTGGAAGGCGGCCCAACCGCCGAACTCATCGATGATGAGTTGGTATTTCACCAGCGAACGGTTGGCCAAGGGCGCTTGGGGCTGCGGCTTGCCCAACCACTGCTCCGTTAAAAAACCGCCGGCCAGGGTCCCGTAGCACAGCAGCTGCATGCCATGGCCTCGTGCCAACGCGGCCAAATCATGCGCGGGGCGGCGGTCAAGTAAAGAGTATTGCGTTTGCATACTCACGAGTGGCACGCCGGCATCCATGATTTCCAGCGCATGCGCACTGTCAAAGTTGGTGCCTCCAATGCGCGCGATCAGGCCTTCTTTTTGCAGCGCGTACAACGCCAGCGCGGTTTCGACATAGCGCGGCACGCTGTAGTCCCACCAATGGAACTGCACCAGATCCAGGCAATCAGTGTCCAGGCGTTGCAGCGAGCGGGTGATGATGCGCCGCACATAGGCCGCATCCACCGTCGCCAGATCGGCGTAGTCCGGCACAAACTTGGTGTGCACCTGCATGCGGGGCAATCCGGCGGCGCGGCGCGCGCGGTTGAACGCGCCATACATATCCTCGACGCCGGTGTAAATATCGGCACCATCCACCGTGTTCATACCGGCGTTCAGAAAAACGCCCATATCGGCAATGGCCCGTTCGCGCTCCACCGGGCCGTGGTCGCCCGCGAGCTGCCAACCACCGCGGATCACGCGCGCGATGCGGTAGCCGGGTGCCAAGGCAAGCGTTTCAACCGCCGGGGCGGCGGCGCTCATCGGACAAGCGGCATGGGTACCGCAGTGGTGTCGCTGTGGCGGAAGCTGCGTTTGCCCAAACGGGTGATGCGAAAACGCGTGGGGCAATGCGGATCCGGACAGGCGACTTCCGCGTCGGTGCTCATCCAATCGGCGGGGTGGGTAGCGCGCTGCTTGGCGGGCAACAGCGGCAGCAAGGCCGCCAGCGAATACATGGAAAAACCCTGACCGTCGGGGAAGTGCAAAACCTCGCCGCGGACCTCAAAGTAATCACCCACCCGGGCGTTGCATTGGATCGTGCGGTCGTCGTGCACCACGACTTCGACCAGCAGGTCGTACAACTCAAATTCGTCGGCTTGCATCGTGAACCCTTGGCTTTAAAACGCCGCCACCAAGCCGTCGCTTCGCGGATCCGCAGCGCCCAGGTACAGACCATCCGTCTGACGCACGATAGCGCCGGCGTGGCCCATGGTGTCGCTGTAGTCGCCCAGAATTTCCACATCATGCCCGGCGGCTGACAAGGTCTGCATAACCTGCGGATCGAAGCGGTTCTCAAACTTCAGCGTAGTGGTTTCCTGGCCCCAGGTTTTGCCCAGCAACCAGCGCGGTGCGCTGACCGCCTGCTGCAAGGTCTGGCCGTAAAACGCGTAGCGGCTGAACACCGCCGACTGGCTTTGCGGCTGACCGTCGCCGCCCATATTGCCGTAGACCATATGGCGGCCGTCGTCAAAGCGCGCGTGGGCCGGGTTCAGCGTGTGAAAGGGTTTTTTGTGCGGAGCCAAAACCAGGTGTGAGGCCGGGTCCAGCGAGAAGCTCGATCCCCGGTTTTGCCAGGCGATGCCGGTGTCCGACAGCACCACGCCCGAGCCAAACTCCCAGTACACGCTCTGGATGTAGCTGACCATGCGGCCCTGCGCATCGGCGGTCCCCATCCAGATGGTGTCGCCCGGAATGCTGCGCTCCGGCCAAGGCAAGGCACGGGCCATGTCCACCGCTTCGACGCAACGGTCAATGAAGCTGTCGCTCAAAAATTGCTGAGGGCTCACGCCCATGTGGTCCATGGTGGCCGGGTCGGCAACAAACCGGTTGCGGACCTTGAACGCCTGTTTAGTGGCCTCCACCAGTGCATGCAAATACGGGGCGCCATCGGCCTCATGAATACCGTGGCGCAAGCGCAAGCGGTCGAAGATGGCCAAAATCATCAGCGAGGCCAGGCCCTGCGTGGGTGGCGTCATGTTGTAGAGCGTGGCGCCGGTCACGCGCACCTGCAAGGGCGTCACGCTGCTGGCGCTGTGTGCCTGCAAATCCGCCACACGCAGCGGCCCGCCCAGACGCTCATGCTCGGCGGCAATCGCCGAAGCCACGCTGCCCCGGTAGTAATCGTCCAATCCCTTGTAGGCCAGGGTTTGCAGTGTGCGCGCCAGTGCAGGATAGCGGCGCAAGGTGTTCACCACCGGCACCTGAGCCGCCGCGCCGGGGGCAGTTGGCGCATCCAGAAACTGTCCTTCAAATCCGGGAACATGCGCCAGCTCGGGCAAAAACTTGGCGGTGAAATTGACCTGGCTTTGGGTCACCGGCGCGCCCTCGCGGGCATACCAGATCGCGTCTTGCAGCAAGCGCGATACAGGCAACTTGCCGCCCAAGCGTTCGCTGTGACGCAGCGCTTCCTGCCAGCCGGAAATGGCACCGGACACGGTATTCGCGGCCAAAGGACCACGCCCGGGAATGGCGTGGTGGCCGGCATAGAAATCCAGCGTCGCCGCACCGGCCGCGCGGCCGCAGGCATCAATCGCGACCGGTGGCTGGCCGGGCTCGGAGATCAGCCAGAACCCGTCACCGCCAATGGCGTTCATGTGGGGGTAGACCACGGCAATCGTGGCGGCTGCGGCCACCATGGCCTCGATGGCGTTGCCGCCTTCGCGCAAAACGGCGCAGGCGCTGCTGGCCGCCAGGTGGTGGGGCGCGGTCACCATGCCGCGCGGAGATGTCAGAGTTTGGCGCATGGCGGTCTTTCAGTCTTTCAAAAATTGCTGCGCCATGGCTTCGAACGCAGACACATAACAGGCCATGGGCACACGCACTACGCCGGCACCGATCTGGCCGACGCCGGCTTTTTTGTGGGCAATGCCGGTGGTCACTAGCGGGCGGATGCCGGTGTCGAGCACCTTGCGCACATCGATGCCGCAAGGCGCGCCGGCGAAGTCCAGAGCGGGCAAGCTCAATGCAGGGTTTTTGGTGACGGTGATCTCATACATTTCCTGGCTGTAGCGCACCGCATCGCTGACGGAGCCACCGGCCAGCAGCGTGAGCGCGGGCGATGCCGCAAACGAGCAGCCGCCAAAGCCGGCGGTCTCGGTGATGGCGCTGTCGCCGATGTCCGGGCAGGCATCGTCCTGCGAGAACCCGGGGAAATACAGCCCGTTGGGCAGGTCCGACTTGGCGGTGAACCATTGCTGACCCAGACCGCTGATGCGCAAGCCGGTCTCGGTACCGTTGCGCGCCATGGCCGTGACCACCGAGCTGAACGGCACACCGTGGGCCGCGTCCATGATGGCTTTGCACGAGACCATCGAGAAGTTCAAAAAGAACTGCGAAGTCTTGGCCACAAAGTCCAGCGTCTGGTGGATGTGGTCTTGCGGCACCTTCCCCTGCGCGGCAGCCAGGGGTACGGCCAGAGTCATAAAAAAGAGCGAGGTGGATGCGGCGTTGCGGCTGTGCACTTCGTCACCCATGAGCAGCGCCTGCGACTGAATGGCCTTGAGGTCAATCCCGCCGGTCTTGTCAAAGTTGTGGCGCACAGCGGCTTTCAAGACCGGTGCCAGCACGTTCTCAAACCATTTGAGGCGCTGCAACACGTCGGGGCCATTCGCACCAAATCGCAGGCAGCGGCCAATGCCTTCGTTGATATTGGTATACGCCACATTGCCGTGTGTCGCATCGCGGACCTGGATCACCGGCATCGACGGGCTGATGATGCCGGTCATGGGCCCAACGGCCTGGAAGTCGTGGCATTGGCCGAATGCGATGTCGCCGCGTTGGAGCATTTTTTCGGCCTGCTCTGCCGTCTGCGCCCATCCCTCGTACAAAACCGCGCCAACCATCGCGCCATGCATGGGCCCGCACATATCGCCCCAGGCCACCGGCGGGCCCGCATGCAGCAATAAGCGCGCACCCTTCATTTCGGACCACACGCCATCCGCGCGCAGCGCGACGTCTTCCCACATGGGCCGCGCGTTGATGATGCGCTGGGTCACTTCCTGGTTGGCTGCGGTGATGCGCGGGTCGTCCATCAGGCGTGCGAGGTTCCAGGCCAGGACCGGATCGGCATTACCCGGTGGACGCCAGCCCAGATGATCGACGTGTCCGCCGTTGTGGCTGATGCTGTCGTTGAACCCGTCGATGCCGATATTGAGAACGGCAGGTGCTTGGTTGAGCAGGGAATTGGCAGGCATTTTCATAAGGTGTCCGAAGGGGGTTCGCAAATCTGTAAAGCCAAAAAGACGCCGGCAAGCATATCGCCGCCCGAACTGGCGCCCAGGCGCAAAAGCCGGTTGACGGCGTCGGTGTTCGGGCCCGGCTTACCGGCGTGAAAGGCGTCGAATACATCGTGCAGCACGCGGTAGCTGCTGCCGCGCATCAGGTCATCAAGCAAGGCCGCGCTGATCGGGTTGGTCGCGTTTTGTGCGGCGCCTCGGATGCGCGCGTGCACCCCCGGCATAGCGCTGCGCCAAGCCGCGATGGGCGCGTGCGCGAGGGTAAAGAAGACGCCGCCTAAGAGGTCATCGCCGCTCGGTGTCAGGCCGTGGCCCAGTCCCAACACGCGCAAGGCGGCGGTTTCAAACCCCACAAGGTCCCGGGCGCGCAACGCCTGCGCCACAGCGTTCAGCCGGGGCCGCGCCAGCTCCAGCGGAAACACCAGATGCTGCCCAGCCAACCAGCCGAGCAAACCGATATGCGTATCCATGCCCGCCCAGGCCAGCGCCGCGCCGGCGCGCAGGGCTTTCGGGTCGTATACGACTGGCGTGGCATGCCAGGGGTGCGCCAGGTTGCGCGGATGGTCGGTGCGGGCGTTGGATCCCGTCCAGACAATGCAGCCATCCAGCAGCGCATAGTCCGTGGTCTCGAACCCCGGCACAGCGTGCAAGTTGGTCGCAGCCAGGTTCACCGGATGGGCGCTTTGCACGTGATATGGGTACCCGCGCGGCCCATCAGCGCGTCAAACGCGCGCTCCAGCGAGGTGATGATCACCTCGCCGTCATGATTGGCATTGGGCAACTCTTCCAGGTAGCTGATCGCCGCTTCGATCTTGGGCCCCATGCTGCCCGGCGGGAACTGCCCCTCGGCGGTGTACTGGCGCGCCTGCGCCAAGGTCATGTGGTCCAGCGGCCGCTGGGTCGGCTTATTGAAGTCCAGCGCCACCTGCTCCACGCCGGTCAACATGATCAAGGCATCGGCATGCAAATGCGCCGCCAACATGGCGCTGGTCAGGTCTTTGTCGATCACCGCCGCCACACCCGTCCAATGGCCGTTGTCGCCGTGCACAACCGGCACGCCGCCACCGCCGCAGGCGATGGGGATCACGCCCGCATCCAGCAGCGCGTCAATGGTTTTCAGGTCCAGGATTTTTTTCGGCTTGGGGCTGGCCACCATGCGCCGCCATCCGCGTCCGGAGTCTTCGGCGAAATACCAGCCGGTCTTGGCCGCCATATCGGCTGCATCGGCCTCGCTGAAAAACTTGCCCACCGGCTTGGTCGGGTTGCTGAAGGCCGGGTCGCCGGCATCGACCTCAACCTCGGTAACCACGCAGGACACCACAATGTCCAGACCACTGTCGACCAGCACATTGGCAAAACTCTGCTGCAGCATGTAGCCCATGCCGCCTTGCGAATGCGCAACGCATACATCCATGGGCATGGGCGGCAATTCCTCGGCAGTGCGTGCCATGCGGTACAAAATATTCCCCACCACCGGCCCGTTGCCATGGGTCAGCACCAGCTGCCAACCGGCGCGGATGATTTCCACCAAATGTGCGCACACCTGGCGCATCAAAACCAGCTGTTCTTCAGCGGTGCCTTTGATAGTGGGCGGGTAGGCAGCATTACCCCCCAGCGCGACCACGACCCGCTTGCGGGCAGGCACGGGGCCGGTATTCATCGCACCCACTCGCCGGCCAACCAGGCCGCGTTGGCGCTGTTAGCCGCCAGCACCATGCCGGCGGCGCGCAGCGTGGCTTCTTGGGCGCTCAGCACCTGCAGGTCGGTCTCGGTGCCGCAGACAAAGCCCACAACGGCCAAGTTGCGACCCGCTTTGCGCGCCACCGCTTTGGCACGCTGAATGGCCGGGGCCAATTCACCAGCCGGGTTGCTGTGCGCGCCCCAGCCAATCACCACATCAAGGAGGATGACGCGCACCGACGGATCAGCCGCTTCTAAGCCCAAGCGCTCGATCCGCGCGGCCTGGTCAATCATGGGATGCGGGCGACCCACCGTGAACGCGTCGTCACCCAAATCCAGCGCGCTGTGCGCCTGGCTGGCCTGGCGCGGGTTCGGCAGTTCCAGAGCCGGGTCCAACGGAACGTTAGACCACACATGCAGGCCGGCAGCGGCCCACAACAACTGCGCCTCAGCGGCAAAGGTTCCACCGGAGAACAGTGCGCGCAAATACTTTTGACCTTTGCCGAATACCGGCTTTTTCGGCAACGCGTAAACCGGCGGCGCGCTGCGGCGCACGCCCGCGAGCTTGACGGCCAGCGCCGCGCAATCGACCAGGGTATGGGCCACACGCACCAAACCGCCTTTGGCGGGCTTGGGCAGCGTGGATGCCGGGCCTAAAAACAGGACAATGGACGGCTTGCCCGTCGCCTGCAAAGCCCCCAGCACCCGCGCAGCCACGACGGCGCCCGGTGGCTTGGAGACGATGACGATGACGTTGGTCGCGGCGTCTGCAGCCAACAAGGCAATGCCTTGCAGCATGGTCGCGCCGCCGACCGCGTCATACACATCGCGCCCGCCGGTTCCAATGGCGTGGCTGATGCCGCCGCCCATGCGGTGGATTTGCGTGCTCACCTCTTGCAAGCCGGTGCCCGATGCGGCCACCAGCCCGATGGAACCCCGCCGCACCGCGTTGGCAAAACCCAGAGGCACGCCACCGATGATGGCGGTGCCGCAGTCCGGCCCCATCACCAGCAGGCCGCGCCGGACGGCCTCGCGCTTAAGCGCCGCTTCCTGCGCCAGCGGCACGTTGTCGCTGAACAAAAATACATTGA
>CANFTU010000100.1 GCA_947450005.1 Comamonadaceae bacterium
CCGGTACAGGCCATCAGTGCATTCACGCGGTCTTTGTCGGCCGGGGTGACTGCGCTTCGCGCAAACACTCCGCTGATGCCCTGGCCGATCAATGCGGGGGTGTTGGGCATGGCGCGCACGATGCGCTCGCTGTGCAACCACTGGGCCAGGGTGTCGCTGCGAATACCGGCGGCCACACTCAGGTGCAGGGCATGGCGGGTGTGGGCCTGCGTCAGCGTCGCCGCGTCCCGGAAGGTTTGCGGCTTTACAGCCCAGACCACCACCGCACAGTCTTGTAAAAAGGCGCCGGGCGCGGGGTGTGCGCGCACGCCAAATCGCGTCAGCAGTTGCTCGCGCGCCGTGTCCAGGGGTTCCACCACCACCAGTTCGCCAGCCTGCGTGCCGCCGGCCAGCAATCCGCCAATGATGGCGCTGGCCATTTGGCCCCCGCCAATAAATGCGATGGATGGGTTCATAGAGCGGCGACTCGTTGCGTCAGACGCCCGCGCCGGAATTAGGGCTGCTTGGGCGGCTGCAAGGATGCCTCGATGGGCGTGACAGTCAACACCACCGTGACACTGCCGTTCATCATGTTGACATCGGAGATTTCAACCGTGGCGCTGCGGTCTTTCTTGGTAAACACCAACATGCTGGTTTTGCCGCGGGTGGCGCTCAGCAAGGTCCAACCTTGTTGTGGGTACTGCTCAACAAAATAGCCGTATGCGGGCGAGGTGTCACGGTCGGGCTCTTTGGGGACCTCCAACACGGCACGGCCAACCCAGTTCTCACCGGAACCGATGATCAGTGACTGCGCGGGAATCACTTTGCTACCCGCCGGAATCACGCTGCGCAAAACCTGCTCCGTACGGGACACCGGTGCTTCAGCTACCGGGGTGCTGGGAGAACTATTGGGAAGGGCACAGGCTTGCAGCAAGCCGGCCAGGCACATGGTGGGGAGTACATATTTCATGGATAGAGACCTGAAAATAGCGTGGAAAAAAGTGCGGACGCTTACGCCGAAACCATACCACACGTGGTACGCGATTAATCAGAGGGAAACACCGCGCACGGCCATGACCTGAGCGCGCAAATCAGCCGCCCAGTCCCGTCTGCTCCGGCCCCGTGAAACAGCCGCTTCGGCAAAAGCCACATGCACCACCAACCCGCGCGCGCACAGCGTACGCCAGACCGAGCCCACAAAGGTGTCGGCGCCGATGTAGCACGGGGCAAAACTGGGCTGGCCCCACGCGTCCACAAAGCGCAGTCCCACCGCCTGCGCCGGCGCTTGCGCAGCGATCGCCGCTTGCAGCAGGTTCGCATGGAATGGCAACACCGCCACACCGTCCCCTGTGGTTCCCTCCGGAAACACAGCCAACACATCGCGGGCCTGCAGGCACTCGGCCATCTGGTGCACCACGCGCAGGGCGTCGCGCGATGAGGCCCGCTCGATATACAGGGTGCCCGCCGCAGTGGCCAGCGGACCGATCAGCGGCCAGACTTTGAGCTCTGACTTGGCCACAAAGCGGCAATAGTGCGCAGCCAGCATCACCACAATATCAAGCCAGGAAATATGGTTAGCGACCAAGAGCACAGGCCCCGGGTGGGCCCGGCCATGAACCTGCAACCCAATCCCCATGATGCGCAAGACCCCTTGCGCCCATTGCTGCACAGCCATGTGCTGTTGCGCCGGAGGCATGCGGTGAAATCGCAGGTGCAATGTCCCCAACCCCGCCAGTGCGTGGCCCACCAAACGCACCATGCGCACGGCTGCCACCCCATGCCGTAGCAGACGCGCCATCGAGCGGCTTAAGACCCGGAGTCCGCGCTGAACACCAGACGCCCCCCCACCACGGTGTGGTGAACCCGCCCGGGCAGCTCGTATCCCTCAAACAGGGTATGTTTACCCTGGCTGCGCAAGGCCTGCGGGGTCACCCGCCAAGCGGCAGCAGGGTCGAATACACACACATCCGCCTGGCAGCCCAACTCCAAGCGGCCCGGGCTGGCTTGATGGGCGCGGGCGGAAGGACCCAGCAACTCCGCACTGCGGTGGGTCACAACGCCCAATGCCTGCGACAAGGGAACCTGGGCTTCATCCGCCCATTTCAGCGTCAGGCTGAGCAGCAACTCCAGCCCGGTTGCGCCCGGTGTGGCTTCGCTGAAGGGGAGCGCTTTTTCATCCGCGCCCACTGGCGTGTGATCCGACACCAGAAGATCCACCGTGCCGTCGGCCAGACCGGCGCGCAAAGCTGCGCGGTCAGCCTGCTGGCGCAGCGGCGGGGTCAGGCGCGCACGGCTGTCGAAATAGCCAATGTCCACGTCCGTCAAATGCAGCGAGTGGATGCTGACATCACAACTCACCGGCAGGCCTTCGGCCTTGGCGCGGCGCACCAGGTCCACGCCCGCTGCGCTGCTGATGCGGCACAGGTGGACGCGTGTGCGGGTGCTACGGACCAACTCAAAAATGGTGTGCAGTGCAATCGTCTCAGCAGCCACCGGCACGCCGGACAAACCCATGCGTGTGGCAAGTGCGCCGCTGGCAGCAATGCCGCGGCCCAAGTACATGTCCTGCGGCCGCAGCCAGACGGTGTAACCAAAGCTGGCGGCGTATTGCAAGGCGCGCTGCAGCACCTGGGTGTCGGCCAGCGGCACTTCGGCTTGGCCGAAACCCACACAACCGGCCTCAAACAGCTGCACCATCTCGGTTAGCACCTGACCGGCCAGCCCGCGTGTGAGCGCGCCGATGGGGAACACCCGCGCACCGTGCAGTTTGCGGGCGCGAAAACGCAGCATGTCAACCAGACCCGGCTCATCCAGAACGGGGTCGGTGTCGGGCAGGCAAGCCAGACTGGTCACACCACCGGCCACCGCAGCCGCCAGCTCCGAGGCCAGCATGCCTTCGTGTTCGTGGCCGGGTTCACGCAGGCGCACCGCCACGTCCACCAGACCGGGAGCCGTCACACAGCCCCGTGCATCCAGGGTGCGCTGCGGCGTGAAACCGTCCGGCGCACGGCCCAGGCCGACGATGCGCCCTTCCGCAATTGCCACATCGCCTACGCGATCCAACCCGCTGGCCGGATCGATGATGCGCCCGCCTTGTATGAGGATGTTCATGCCTCGTTCCCCGCCACGATGCTCATCACCGCCATGCGCACGGCGATGCCGAAAGTAACCTGCGGCAGGATCACGCTTTGCGGCCCGTCCACCACAGCGGAGTCCATTTCCACACCCCGGTTGATGGGCCCCGGGTGCATGACGATGGCGTCCGGCTTGGCACTGCGCAGGCGCTCGGGCGTTAGGCCGAAGCGCTTGAAATACTCCTGGCTCGAGGGCAGCAACGCGCCGCTCATGCGCTCATTTTGCAGACGCAGGGCAATCACCACATCGCAGTCCCGCAAGCCCTCGTCCAGCGTGTGGCAAACCCGAACACCCATATGTGCCATGTCTGCAGGTACCAGGGTTTTGGGGCCGACCACCCGCACTTCGGCGCAACCCAGCGTGGTCAGCGCGTTGATGTCCGAGCGCGCCACGCGCGAATGCAGCACATCGCCCACAATGGCCACGGTCAGGTTAGCGAAATCGCGCTTGTAATGGCGGATGGTGTACATGTCCAGCAGCGCTTGCGTGGGGTGCGCATGGCGGCCATCACCCGCGTTGACCACATGGACATGCGGCGCCACATGCTGCGCAATCAGGTAGGGGGCACCCGATTCGCTGTGCCGCACCACAAAAATATCCGCCGCCATCGCGCTGAGGTTGGAGATGGTGTCCAACAGCGACTCGCCCTTGGATGCGCTGGAGCGCGCAATGTCCAGATTGATGACATCCGCCGACAAACGCGTGGCAGCGATCTCGAACGTGGTGCGGGTGCGGGTGCTGTTCTCAAAAAACAGATTGAAAACGCTTTTGCCGCGCAGCAAGGGCACTTTCTTGACCTCGCGGTCGCTCACCGAGACAAAGTTGGATGCGGTGTCCAGAATGTGCATGATCAAGTCACGCGACAGTCCCTCCGTCGACAACAGGTGAATCAGTTCACCGTTCTTATTCAGCTGGGGGTTGTGGCGCTTGGACATAGGCTGGGCAGCGGATGCATCAGTCCGCACGCAGCGGTTTGGTTTTGAGGTCAAAGCGCAGGCTGCCGTCGTCGGCACGGGCGAGCGCCAAAGACTGGGTAGACGGCAGGCTGACGCGCGCCGCGGCAAAGTCAGGCTGTATGGGCAACTCGCGCCCACCCCGGTCCACCAGCACCGCCAGTTTGACGCTGGCCGGGCGCCCGTAGTCAAACAACTCATTCATGACGGCGCGCAAGGTGCGACCGGTGTAAAGCACATCATCCACCACCAGCAAATGCGCGCCGTTGATCTCAAAAGGCAGTTGCGTACGCCCGCCACCGCCCAGACCGCGCTGGGCAAAATCATCGCGGTGCATAGCCGAAGAAATCGCGCCGCATGCGCCGGGCAAGCCTAAATCCACTTGCAACCGCTGTGCCAGCCAGGCGCCCCCGGAGGTGATGCCAACCAGCCGCGTATCCGCACGGCACAACATCCGCACACCCTGCAACAAGTCGGTGTACAGGGCCTGGGCGTCCAGCGTCAAATCGCTCATGGCAAGTCCTGCAAAAATTGGTTGAGGATGATGGCCGCAGCTGCGGCATCGGGGTCACGCGCGCCGCTGGCCAGCGCTTCGGTGGTGCTGTAGCGCTCATCGACCTCGAAGACCGGCAAGCCGAAGCGGCCGTGCAGCTGGCGGCCGAATTTGCGCGCCCGTGTTGTGTTGTCGTGCGCCGCGCCGTCGGGGTGATAGGGCACACCAATGACGATTGCGTCGGGCTGCCACTCTTTGAGGCGCTGTGCCACCTGGACAAAGCGGGCATCGCCTTCGGCATGGATGGTGGCCTGCGGCTGCGCGCGGCGCAGCATGCGGTTGCCCACCGCCACACCCGTGTGCTTGGTGCCGAAATCAAAAGCCATGAAAGTGTGCAGCGTCGCCGGCACCGCAACGGGGCTCACAGCCGCTGCGGCGCTCATGCGTGGCCCGCCTGGGTGGAAATCATCCAGGCCTGCAAACCCAGCAATCCGAGAGCGCGGTCGTAGCGTTCGTCCATGGGCGCGTCAAAGATCAAGCCGGCGTCGGCCTCTACCGTCAGCCAGGCATTTTCTTTGAGCTCACTCTCCAACTGGCCTTCGCCCCAGGCCGCATAGCCCAGCGAGACCAAGACACGTTTGGGGCCGCCGCCGGTGGAAATCGCTTCCAGCACATCGCGCGACGTGGTCATGTCCAGCCCGCCGGGCACGCGGATGGTCGATTGGTAGGGGGAGGCCTGTTCCGGTTCGCTGCAACCGAACACCGGGTCGTGCAGCACAAAACCACGATCCTGGTGTACCGGCCCACCCTGCAAAACCGGGCTCGCGGTCAAATCGTGGCGGGGCATGGCCAGGTCGATCTTGACAAACAGTGCCTCCATCGAGATGTCTACGGCCTTGTTGATCATCAGCCCCATCGCGCCCTGGTCGTTATGGTCCACCAGATACACCACGCTCTTGGCAAAAAAGGCGTCTTCCATGCCCGGCATGGCAATCAGAAAATGGTTGGTGAGATTGGTGGGTGCAGAATCGCCGGACATCGAACCATTTTAGCCACCGGCATGTCCGCAACACCCCACCCACCCACCCCACAGACCCGCACCGCGCTGGTCTGGCTGCGCCGTGACCTGCGCCTGCACGACCATGCCGCGCTGCACGCGGCCCTTCAATCTGCGCAGCAGGTGGTGCTGGTCTTTGTGTTCGACACCGGCATCCTGGACCCTTTGCCACGCTGTGACCGGCGGGTGGAGTTCATCCGCGAGTCGCTGGTGGAAATCGACGCCACCCTGCGCGCCATGGCGCCCCAGGCCGGACTCATCTGCCGCCATGGCAACCCGCTGGTGGAAATTGCCGCAGTGGCCCGCGCCGTGGGCGCAGGGGTGGTCTTTGCCTCCCATGATGATGAGCCGCAAGCCCTGGCCCGCGATGCGGCGGTAGCGCAAGCACTGGCCGCTGCCGCCGTGGGCTGGCATAGCGTGAAAGACCAGGTGATTTTTGAGCGGCGCGAGATCCTGACCCAAACCGGCAAACCCTACGGCGTTTTCACGCCCTACCTGCGAGCCTGGCTGGCACGCCTCGAAGCCGTTGATGGGGCCGATGCAGCGGAACGCAGCACGGCGGGGCTGGCCCACAAGTTGGCTGGCCTCGACGCCACGCTGGCCCGCGGCGTGCCATCACTCGCGAGCATGGGTTTCGAGACCAGCAACCTGCGCCAGCTCGGCATCACACCCGGCAACGCCGGCGCGCAGGCCTTGCTGGAGGATTTTTTGCCGCGGATGGGGTCTTATGAAGAACGGCGTAATTTCCCCTCCGTGAAAGGCCCGAGCTACCTGGGCGTGCACCTGCGCTTTGGCACGGTGTCGATCCGCGAATTGGTGCGCGCCGCCCTGCCCGCGCACCGGCGCGGCGACCCGGGCGCGCGGGTGTGGCTGGCCGAACTGGTGTGGCGTGAGTTTTATGTGCAAATACTGGCCAACTTCCCGCACGTGGCGACTCGCGCGTTCAAACCAGACTATGACGAAATTCAATGGGACGGCGATGAGCTGGCGCAACAGCGCTTTGCCGCATGGTGCGCGGGCCGCACGGGCTACCCGCTGGTGGACGCAGCCATGCTGCAGTTGAACCAAAGCGGCTATATGCATAACCGCCTGCGCATGGTGGCGGGCAGCTTTCTGGTTAAACACCTGGGGCTGGACTGGCGCTGGGGCGAGCGCTATTTCGCGCAGCAGCTCAATGACTTTGACCTGGCATCGAACAATGGCGGCTGGCAATGGGTGGCCTCCAGCGGCTGCGACGCGCAGCCCTATTTCCGCATCTTCAACCCCATTTCGCAAAGCGAGAAATTTGACGCCCAGGGCGCTTTCATCCGCCGCTACCTGCCCGCCCTGGCACAACTGGACGCCAAAAGTATCCATGCACCCTGGCTGGCCCGGCCGCTGGAGCTGGCCGCCGCCGGGGTGGTGCTCGGGGATGGGCCGGACGCCAACTACCCTTTGCCCATCGTCGACCACGCGCAAGCCCGCGCCAAAACGCTGCTGCGTTACAGCGTTGTCAAAAAACCGGGTGTGGGGAGCGGGGCGGTGCAGGACTGAGGCAAAGGCCTCAGATCTGGACCATTTCGAAATCTTCTTTGCGGGCACCGCACTCGGGGCAGACCCAATTCATGGGCACGTCGGCCCACAAGGTTCCTGCGGCAATTCCATCATCCGGTGCGCCCAGCGTCTCGTCATAAATCCAGCCGCAAATCAAGCACATCCAGGTGGTGGTAGTCATTGGGAAGCCCAAAATCCAAAGAATAGAATGGGCGCGATTGTAGCTTTGCGGTACCGCCATGGCCCACCCCCCTCCCCCCATCCACACCGAGGACGACGCCGAGCTGCAAGGCGGTGACGACGGCCCGGCGGCCTGTGTGATGGTCTTCAATGCCAATGACGCCAGTGGCGCCGGTGGCATCGGAGCCGATATCACCGCGATGTCGTCGGTGGGCGTGCACGTTTTGCCGGTGGTGACCGGCGTCTATGCCCGCGACACCACCGAAATCGTCGACCATTTCCCGCTGGACGATGAAGCGGTCACCGAACAAGCCCGCACGATTTTGGAAGACCTGCCGGTTCAGGTATTCAAAGTCGGCTTCGTGGGCACGCCGGAAAACCTCAGCGCCATCTCCGAGCTGGTCAGCGACTACGCTGAAGTGCCGGTGCTGACCCATATGCCCGAC
>CANFTU010000101.1 GCA_947450005.1 Comamonadaceae bacterium
AGGATCGTGGCGTTACCGGAAACTCGCTCCCTCACCGGCGAATCGGTCAGCTGAAATTGGCCCTGGTCGAACTTCTTTTCGGGGGACGAACCGCACCCCACGCAAAGGAGCGTTATCAGCAAAGTGGTGACGCTGCGCATCCTGTGGGCTCCTGAGATTTAAATAGGGAACATGGTACCAGCGGGGTTTGATCGCCCGTACCATGCGCAGGTTCCCGGCTAGCCGCACATCACTGCGCGCTCAGTCCGGCAGTTCCATCAACACCTTCGCAAAGATGAAAAAAATCGTCCTCACTATCGCATCCCTGCTGCTTGCGGCCTCCTGCTGGGCCGCACCCTACAGCGACGATTTGAAAAAATGTCTGGTGGAATCGACCTCCAAGCGTGACACCGTTATTTTGGTGCGCTGGCTGTCCAAAGCCTTGTTGGCGCATCCGGAGGTGAAAGATCTGGCGGCGATACCCAGCGCCAAGGCCACGCAAATCGACAAAGACTTCGCCCGTTATGTCGAGCGACTGCTGGGCGAGAACTGCAGCGCCCCATTTGCCAACGTGATGCGCTATGAAAACCCGGACGCAATCCGGCAAAGTTTTGAATTTCTAGGGCAAGTGGCGATGAAAGAGATGATGGATAACGGGCAAGTCCAGGAGGCTGTGTCGGGCGTCTTGAAGCAACTGGACATGGAAAAAATCGGCAAAGCCATTCTGCTGAATTTCTGACGGAGTCAACCCATCACCACATCCACCAGCAGTTTGAGCGAGACCCCGAACAAGCTGACCTGTACCAACAAATAAAACCATCGCTGCGGGACCCGGCGGGTCAGATAGGCGCCGGCAACCGCGCCGGCTAAGGCGAAAGGCACCAGGGCGGCGGCGTACGACAAGCCCTCCGCAGAATAGGGACGCAGGTTTTGATAGGGAATGATTTTGGCGGCGTTGATGACCGCAAAGACGATGGTGGCGGTGCCGGCAAATTCGGCTTTGGGCAATTGCTGGGGCAGCATATAGACCTGAAACGGCGGCGCGCCTGCGTGTGAGATGAAACTGGTAAAACCCGCCACCGTGCCCCAAAACCATCCTTTGACGCGTTGTGGCGGCAGCGCAGGCGCATCGCGGTTCTTGCGCAGCCACAGGTTCAGGCAAAAGCCCAGGCCCACCAGCGCAATCAGCAAAGTGATGGCCCGGTCTGACACCCACGAAGCGGTCAGCCAACCCACCAGCACGCCGGCAATGCCGGCGGGCACCAGAATGCGCACGTTGGCCGCGCTGTAGTCGCGCCGGTACAGCCAAAGACCGGCGACATCCGATACGACAAAAATGGGCAGAAGCAACCCGGCAGCCAGCACCGGCGACATGCTCAGCGAGAGCACCGGAACAGCCAACATGCCCACGGCCGGCAACCCGCCTTTGGAGGAGCCGACCAGAAACGCGGCCAGGGCGGCCAAACTGAACAGGGCATCCAATTGCATGGGGCGATCATAGAGGGGGCACAACCGGGGCTCACCCACCGGATGCTGATGGACAATGCACAGGCCCGCTTGCGCCGCCGCTGAAAGGCCCTTTCTGTGACCACTACCGCTTACTTCTCTCACCCGGACTGCCTGGCCCACGACATGGGGCCTGGCCACCCCGAATGCCCTGAGCGGCTGGACGCCATCAGCGACCGCCTGCACGCCAGCGGGCTCATGGACGCACTGCAATGGCATGCGCCCCCCTTGGCCACCACCGAACAAATGGCATTGGCCCACACGCAAGCGCACTTGGAAAATCTGTTGCTGCACCACACCCGGTTGGCTGCCGCCGCGGGAGAAGATCGCGGGGCGCTGAGTTACCTGGACCCGGACACCGCCATGAATCCGCGTACATGGGACGCGGTGCGCCGTGCCGCCGGCGCTGCGATAGCGGCCACGGATGCCGTCATGCGGGGCGAAGCGGAAAACGCCTTTTGCGCGGTGCGCCCGCCCGGCCACCACGCCTGTCATGACCGCGCGATGGGTTTCTGCCTGGTCAACAACGTGGCGCTGGCCGCCAAATACGCGCTGGAGCACCACGGACTGGAGCGCGTGGCCATCGTCGACTTTGACGTGCACCACGGCAACGGGACCGAGGACATTGTGGCGGGTGACTCCCGTATCCTGATGGTGGGGTTCTACCAACATCCCTTCTACCCGCACGGCGGCAGTACCTCGGGCGCGGCCAATGTGCTGAACCTGCCCGTGGCGGCCTACACCAAGGGGCCGGCCATCCGCGCAGTGATTGAAGCCCAGTGGCTGCCGCGCCTGGACGCCTTCGCGCCGCAGATGCTCTTTGTCAGCGCAGGGTTCGATGCCCACCGCGAGGACGATCTGGGCCAACTCGGGCTGGTCGAGGACGACTACCGCTGGATGACGCAGCAGATCAAAGCGGTAGCCCGACGCCACGCGGGCGGGCGCATCGTTTCCTGCCTGGAGGGCGGCTACAACCTCAGCGCGCTGGGGCGCAGCGTCGAGGTACATGTGCGCGAGTTGGCCGGGCTGTCCTAGAGGGGCGCCCGATTAAACTCAGCCCATGACCATTCTTGTTACCGGCGGCGCCGGATTCATTGGCAGCAATTTCGTGCTGGACTGGCTGTCCGGCTGTGATGAAGCCGTGGTCAATCTGGATGCCCTCACCTACGCGGGCAATGTGCATAACCTGGACAGCCTGCGCGGCAACCCGCACCATATCTTTGTGCACGGCAACATTAGCGACGCCGCGCTGGTCGGGCAGCTGCTGGCTGTGCACCAACCCCGCGCAGTCCTGCATTTCGCGGCGGAAAGCCATGTGGACCGGTCCATCCACGGGCCCGGCGCTTTTGTGCAGACCAACATCGTGGGCACATTCCAGCTGCTGGAAGCGGTTAAATCCTACTGGGGTGAATTAGAGCCGGCGGCCAAAGCGGCCTTCCGCATGCTGCATGTGTCCACGGACGAGGTATTCGGCTCGTTGTCCCAAGATGCACCGGCGTTTACTGAAACGCACCCCTACGAACCCAACAGCCCTTACAGCGCCAGCAAAGCCGCCAGCGACCATCTGGTGCGGGCGTACCACCACACGTACGGCCTACCGGTTGTGACGACCAACTGCAGCAACAACTACGGGCCCCTTCACTTCCCCGAAAAATTGATCCCGCTGATGATCGTGAACGCGCAGGCGGGCAAACCGCTGCCGGTTTATGGCGACGGGCAGCAGATCCGTGACTGGCTGTACGTGAAAGACCATTGCAGCGCGATCCGCTGTGTGCTGGCGCAGGGCCGTCTGGGTGAGACCTACAACGTGGGCGGCTGGAACGAGATGCCCAATCTGGATATCGTGTACACGTTGTGCGATCTGCTGGATGAACTCGCACCGCGCGCCGACGGCAGCAGCTACCGCACGCAAATCGCCTTCGTCACCGACCGGCCCGGCCATGACCGCCGTTACGCTATAGACGCAAGCAAAATCCACCGTGAACTGGGCTGGCGCCCGGCGGAAACCTTTGCCAGCGGCATCCGCAAAACCGTGCAGTGGTACCTGGACAACCCGCAATGGGTTCAGCAGGTGCAAAGTGGGGCCTACCGGGAATGGGTGGCCCAACAATACGCCGCCGGCTGAAGCCATGCGCATTCTCTTGTTCGGCAGCACAGGCCAGGTCGGATGGGAGTTGCGCCGCAGCCTGTCTGTTTTGGGTGAGGTGATTGCGCCAGGGCGCATACCGGCAGCCGATGGGCTCTGCGGTGACCTCAGCGATTTAGACGGACTGGCTGCGACGATACGTTGCGTGGCGCCGGCGGTGATCGTCAATGCGGCCGCCTACACGGCAGTCGACAAGGCGGAGGGTGACGCAAACACCGCCGCTCGCATCAACGCCGAGGCCCCCGCCATGATGGCCCGCGCTGCGGGCGCGCTCGGCGCATGGCTGCTGCACTACTCCACCGACTATGTGTTTGACGGCTCCGGCACGCGGCCCTGGGCCGAGGAGGACGCCACCGGCCCCTTGAGCGTGTATGGGCAGACCAAACTGGCAGGCGAACAGGCCGTGCAAGGCTATGCGCGACACACCATCCTGCGCACGAGTTGGGTGTATGGCGCGCGCGGGGGCAACTTCGCCAAAACCATGCTGCGTTTGGGTGCAGAGCGTGCGACGCTCAACGTGATTGCCGACCAGTGGGGTGCGCCCACTTCCGCCGAGTTGCTGGCCGATGTGAGCGCCCACGCCTTAGCCTTATCCCTTCGGGCCCCCGCAGTGGCGGGCCTCTACCACTGCGCAGCTGGCGGTGAAACCACCTGGCATGGCTACGCCAGCTATGTATTGGAGCAGGCGCGCGCGCTGGGCTGGGCGCTCCAAGCGCAATCGGTCAACGCCATTCCCACCAGCAGCTACCCGACGCCGGCGGCGCGCCCGCTGAATTCGCGCCTGAACACGCAGCGCGTGCGCGATACCTTCGGGCTCGCATTACCGCCCTGGCAGCATGGCGTCCTGCGCATGCTGCAGGAAATCAGCCCGCCGCCCGCCCCGACCACTTCATCCGCATGACCGCACCATGAACCCCATCACACCGGCCCGCAAGGGCATCATCCTGGCCGGCGGCTCGGGTACCCGCCTGTATCCCGCGACCCAGGTCGTGAGCAAGCAGCTGCTGCCGATTTACGACAAGCCCATGATTTATTACCCCCTGAGCACGCTGCTGCTGGCGGGTATCCGTGAGATTTTGGTGATCTCGACACCGCAGGACACGCCGCGCTTTGAGCAGCTGCTGGGCGATGGCAGCCAGTGGGGCATCCGCATCGCTTACGCCGTGCAGGCCTCGCCCGACGGCTTGGCACAAGCATTTTTGATTGGCGAGGAATTTCTGGCGGGAGCGCCCAGCGCGCTGGTCCTGGGTGACAACATTTTTTACGGGCACGACTTCGCCACGACCCTCAAAGCGGCTATGCACCAGGACCGGGGCGCGACCATTTTTGCGTATGCCGTCCAGGACCCTGAGCGGTACGGCGTCGTCGAGTTTGATGCTCGCGGGCAGGCGATCAGCCTGGAGGAGAAGCCCACCCAGCCCAAGTCCCGTTACGCGGTGACCGGCCTGTACTTTTATGACAATCACGTGGTGGAATTGGCCAAACAGGTCCAACCTTCGGCGCGCGGCGAGCTGGAAATCACCGACCTCAACCGCCTGTACCTGGAGCGCGGCGCGCTGACGGTTCAAACCATGGGCCGGGGCTACGCATGGCTGGACACCGGGACCCACGAATCCATGCTGGAGGCCAGCCAGTTCATCGCCACCGTCGAGAACCGTCAGGGCCTTAAAGTGGCTGCGCCCGAGGAAATTGCCTGGCGCAGCGGCTGGATCGATGACGCCCAACTCCAGGCGCTCGCCCGACCCTTGGCCAAAACCGGCTATGGCGCTTACCTGCTGCGCCTGCTGCACGACAAGGTGTTCTGATGCGCGCCACATCCACCGCTATTGCGGACGTTTTTTTGATCGAACCCACCGTTTTTGGTGACGACCGGGGCTTTTTTTTCGAGAGCTTCAACGCGCGGGCCTTCGCCCAGGCCACCGGCGCCAACGCGCAATTTGTGCAGGACAACCATTCCAAGAGCGCGAAGAACGTGTTGCGCGGCCTGCATTACCAAAGCCAGCAACCGCAAGGAAAGCTGGTGCGGGTCACGGCGGGTGCGGTATTCGACGTGGCGGTTGACATACGCCCGCAGTCGCCAACCTACGGCACTTGGGTGGGAGAAATCCTGTCGGCCGAGAACCGCCGCCAGCTTTGGATTCCAGCCGGACTGGCACACGGGTTTCTGGTGGTGTCAGACAGCGCGGAGTTTTTGTACAAAACCACCGACTTTTATGCCCCGCAGCATGAAGTGTGCATCCGCTGGGACGACCCGACCCTGGACATCGCCTGGCCGCTGAATGGCGGGCAAGCGCAGCTATCGGGCAAAGACGCGCAGGGGCAACTATTTTTGGCTACTAAAATATGAATATCCAAGCGGTACGCCACCTGTAGCGAGGCTTCACGCAGAAGCTTGGATGTCCATAAAAGAGGGAGTCCATGTCTACTGCCAATCGGGCGCCGGTCAACCGACCCGGCGCACTGGACGTACTGGTGCAGCGCAAGCTGCTGACCTTATCGCAAGCCAAATCGATCGCCCTTGCCGCCATGGGCCGGCAAGTGAGCCCGGTCGCTGAACTGATCAGCAGCCGGACCATGACTGCGCCCGATGTCGCAAAGGCCCTCGCGGGCGCCTTGGCCTGCCCCTTGCTGGACCTGACGGTCTTGGCCACCAACCACCTGCCGCGCGACCCCATCTACGCGGCCCTTCAAGAAAAGTTCCAGGTGCTGGTCCTGGCCCGGCGCAGCAACCGCCTGCTGGTAGCGGGTGCCAATCCATGCGACTACGAGGCCGAAGCCGGCATCCGGCAGGCTACGAAGCTGGCCGTGGAGTGGGTCGTGGTGGAGTACGACAAGTTGCCGCCGCGTAAACCTGTTGCATTGCCGGATGAGGCCGATCAGTGGGTCGAGACGTTGGAAGCCGATTCCTTCGACTTCGAAAGCGTCAACGAAGCGGCAGACCAACCCAGCGCGGATCAAGGCCAAGCCGAAATCGACAGCGCGCCTGTCGTGCGCTTTTTCCAATCCATGCTCGATAAGGCCCTCAAGCTGGGCGCCTCCGATTTGCATTTCGAACCCTACGAAACCAGCTACCGCGTGCGTTTTCGCATTGACGGGGAAATGCGCGAAATCGCCAAACCACCGACTTACATCAAAGAAAAGCTGGCCTCCCGCATCAAAGTATTGGCCCGGTTGGACATTTCGGAGAAGCGGGTTCCACAAGACGGTCGCATGAAACTCCGGATGCGGGAAGGCCGCGAGATTGACTTCCGGGTCAGCACGCTGCCCACCCTGTTTGGTGAAAAAGTGGTGATCCGCATACTGGACTCCTCGGTAGCCAAATTGGGGATTGAGGCGCTGGGCTACGAAGTAGATGAAAAAAACCGTTTGATGCGCGCCATTGGCCGACCGAACGGCATGATTTTGGTCACGGGCCCCACCGGCTCGGGGAAAACTGTGTCCCTCTACAGCTGCTTGAACGTCCTCAATCGCGAGGGCGTCAACATTGCCACAGCGGAGGACCCCTCTGAAATCAACCTGCCGGGCGTGAACCAGGTCAACGTCAACGAAAAAACGGGGCTGACTTTTGCCACGGCCCTGAAATCCTTCCTGCGGCAGGACCCTGACATCATCATGGTAGGCGAAATCCGCGATTTGGAAACTGCCGATATCGCCATCAAGGCCGCCCAGACCGGGCATCTGGTTTTATCCACACTGCATACCAACGACGCGCCAGCCACGCTCAACCGCCTGCGCAATATGGGTATCGCGCCGTTCAATATTGCCTCTAGCGTCATTCTGATCACCGCGCAGCGCCTGACCCGCAAGCTGTGTCCGGCGTGCAAAGTTCCGCAGACCTTGCCACCGCAAGCGCTCCTTGAGGCGGGCTTCAAACCAGAAGATCTGGTAGGCGGCTGGACACCCTACCGACCGGTGGGTTGTCCAAAATGCAATGACGGCTTCAAAGGCCGCGTGGGCATCTATCAGGTCATGCCCATCACCGAAGCGATACAGCGACTCATTTTGGAAGACGCAAGCCAGATCGACATCGCCCAACAAGCGCAAAAAGAGGGGGTGCGGACCATGCGCGAATCCGGCCTGTTGAAAGTCAAAGCGGGCCTGACATCCATC
>CANFTU010000102.1 GCA_947450005.1 Comamonadaceae bacterium
CTCAAGTTCAGCCGCGAAGACGAGTCCGAGGCCGACCTGGTGGGCATGGAGATCGCCGCGCGTGCCGGTTATGACCCGCGCGCCGGCATCACCCTCTGGGAAAAAATGGGCGCCAACAACAAAGGCGCGCCGCCGCAATGGCTGTCCACCCACCCGGCCAGCGGAACCCGGATTGCCGACATGCAGGCCGCAATGCCCAGCGTGATGCCGCTTTTCGAGCGCGCCAGGGCGACGCAAGGCGGCAAGCCCTAGTAAAAACCCTGATTGATTTAATTTTTGATGGAATAACACTCTGGTGCATCCGCCCTGCGCCAGCCCATGTCCGCCAACATCACCATCGCCGAAATCGCCCGTAACGCCGGGGTGGGCACGGCTACGGTAGACCGGGTGCTGAATGGCCGCACCGGCGTGAACTCCGAAACCGAACGCAAGGTTTTGCAAGCCATCGACAACCTGGGCGCCCCCATCGTCACCCGGGGCCGCCCGCGCAGCAAGGGCAATTGGAAGTTCGCCTATGTGCTGCCGGATGTCCAAAGCCCTTACCTCAACCAGTTAGAGCGCCACATCGCCCAGACCGCCGGCGACTTCCGCCACCAGCACATTACAGAGATCACCTACCGCTTGGACGCGGACGATCCGGCCGAATTCGGGCTGGCGCTGGGGCGCGTCACGGGTTGCGACGCCATGGTGCTGGTCGCACCTGACGTGCCTGCGGTCAAGCTGGCCATCAACGACCATGTGCGCGCCGGCGTGCATGTGGTCACGCTGTTCAGCGACGTAGCCGGCTCCATGCGCCAGGCCCATGTTGGCGCGGACTCGCGCGCCGAGGGCCGCACCGCAGGCCTGTTGCTGGGGCGCATGGCGCGCCCGGGCCCGCGCTCGGTCTTGCTGCTGCTGTCCACAGCAACCCGCATGTCCAACGAAATTGAGCGGCGCATCGGCTTCGCGCAGGTGGTGGAAGACCGCTTCCCCGCACTGGAGGTGGTCCGCTTCACGGACCTGCCCGCCGATGACGAAGATGCCTGCGATTACCTGCTGGACCACTTGAAAGCGCAGGTGGAAGCATCGCGCGTGGGCGGCGTGTATTGCGTGGGCGGCGCCACCGCAGGTACGGCCAAGGCGCTGGCCCTGTTGGGCCTGACCACCGAAGTGCCCTTGGTAGCCCATGATTTAACGTCCACACACCAGACCATGCTGGTGGATGGAACCCTGGCTTTTGTCTTGCACCAGGACGTGCATTACTGCGTGCTCACGGCAGCACGCACCCTGCGCGGCCTGTGCGAAAACATCCGTGGTGCACCCAGCGTGGTGCAGCCCCGGGTCGAAATCTTGACGGCTGAAAATCTGCATTGATGCAGCGTCCGGATGTGTGTTGGTGTGTTGGTCTCTGTTTATTACTTTGAGGAGAACTGTTGATGAAGAAGCTACTGAAAAAACTGCCCGCACTCGCGTCCATCGCGCTGGCAGGTGCACTGAGCGTGGGCACCGCCCAGGCCCAGGACAAAACCATCACCCTGTGCTGGGCGGCATGGGATCCGGCCAATGCGCTGGTCGAGTTGTCCAAGGACTTCACCGCGCAAAGCAAGATCAAGATGAAGTTCGAATTTGTGCCATGGCCCAATTTCGCAGACCGCATGCTCAACGAGCTGAACTCCAAAGGCAAGTTGTGCGACCTGATCATTGGTGACAGCCAGTGGATCGGCGGATCAGCTGAGAGCGGCCACTACGTCAAGCTCAATGACTTCTTTGCCAAAGAAGGCATCAAGATGACGGACTTCGCACCGGCAACGGTGGTTGGCTACGCCGAGTGGCCCAAGAACACGCCCAACTACTGGGCGCTGCCTGCCATGGCCGACGCGCTGGGCTGGACCTACCGCAAAGACTGGTTCAGCAAGCCCGAAATCCAGGCTGAGTTCAAGAAAAAGCACAACCGCGATCTGGCTCCGCCCAAGACCTGGACCGAGTTCAAGCAGGTTTCCGAATTCTTCCAAGGTCGCGAGATCGACGGCAAGAAAGTCTATGGCGCCTACATCTTCACCGAGCGTGGCTCTGAAGGCATCACCATGGGCGTGAGCAATGTGTTCTACCCCTTTGGCTTCAAGTACCAGAACCCGGCCAAGCCGTATGACCTCGACGGCTACGTCAACTCCGCGGATTCGGTACGCGCACTGGAGTTCTACAAGTCGCTGTACAAAGGCAGCACGCCTCCGGGCATGACCAACTCTTACATGGGCGAAGGTCTGGACGCATTCAAGTCCGGTCAAGTGGCCATGATGATGAACTGGTTTGCCTTCTTCCCCGGCCTGGACAAAGACCCCCAAGTCGGCGGCGCCAAGATTGGTTACTTCGTGAACCCGTCTGACAAAGCCAAGGGTGTGCAACTGGGCGGACAGGGCATCTCGGTGGTGTCGTACTCGCCCAACCGCAACGAAGCGCTACAGTACATCAAGTGGTTTGCGAACCCCGATGTGCAGAAAAAATGGCAGGCCATCGGCGGCTCCTCCGCACACAACGCGGTGCTCAAAGACCCTGGCTATCTGAAGAGCGCGCCTTACGCGGCAGCCTTCCAAGAGTCGATGAACCAGGTGGTCGACTTCTGGGCTGATCCGTCCTACGCACAATTGCTGCTGGCTGAGCAAAAGCGTGTGCATGACTTCGTGGTGGCCGACAAAGGCACTGCCAAGGAAGCACTGGACGGCCTCGTGGCTGACTGGAAGAAAGTGTTCAAAGAAGACGGCAAGATCAAATAAGTTGTCGCTTCGGTAAAACGCCGCACCCGTCTTGCATGCACGCATGCGAGGCGGGTGCCCTTCCCGGCCCACTGACTGCAAGCTCCTATGTCCTCACCGAATCCACTGGCTGACCGCTTGGCACGCGCCACCCCCGCGCCGCTGGCGCAGCGCATGCGCGGCTTGTCGGACCGCTCGATTGCCTGGATCTTCATCGGCCCGACGATGCTGTTGTTGCTGGCCATCAATATCTTCCCGCTGATCTGGACGATCAAGCTGTCGTTTACCAATTTCCGCGCCAACCGCCCCAATGCTTCCCCTGTCGACGTGGGTATCGACAACTATGTCTCGGTGCTGACTGACCCCGATGTGTGGGCTGCGATGCAGACTACCGCGCATTTCGTTTTCTGGACCATCCTGCTGCAAACCCTAATTGGTTTTGCCCTGGCCTACCTGATTGACCGCAAATTCCGCGGGCACGGGTTTTGGACCACCCTGATTCTGATTCCCATGATGTTGTCGCCCGCCGTGGTGGGCAACTTCTGGGCCTTTTTGTACCAGCCCCAAACCGGGCTGTTCAACGTCATCGCGTCGTTCATCAGCGGCGCCTCGCCCTCGTCGTTTTCCATGCTGGGCGAAGTACCGCTGGCGCCCTGGGCCATCGTCATCGTCGACGTGTGGATGTGGACGCCCTACGTCATGCTGATTTGCCTGGCCGGCCTGCGCTCTATTCCCGACTACATCTACGAGGCTGCCGAAGTGGACCGGGCCTCTAAATGGCGGCAGTTCTGGTCCATCACCCTGCCCATGGTGCTGCCCTTCATCATGCTGGCCGTGCTGTTCCGCGGTATTGAGAACTTCAAGATGTTTGACATGGTCAACCTGCTGACCTCCGGCGGGCCCGGCTCCACGACGGAAGTCGCCTCGATCACGCTCAAGCGCGAGGCGTTTGAGAAATGGCGCACCGGTTATTCATCGGCCTTTGCCATTATTTTGTTTGTCGCGGTCTTTGGGCTGGCCAACATTTACGTCAAAGCCCTCAACCACATCAAAAACCGCTAGGGACTTCCGCATGCGCAAAGGTATCAGCACCGCCCATTCGGTGGTCGACCCCTCCTCCGGCAGCCAGTGGTTTGCCGGGGTGGTGGTCGTGTTCTATGCCCTGGTCACCATGATCCCGCTGGTGTGGATCATCATGACCGGCTTCAAAACTCCGGCTGACTCGATCAGCTATCCGCCCAAAATCGTCTTCAGCCCGTCGGTGGAGGGCTACTGCAACCTGTTCACCACCCGCTCGCGCCAGACCGACGAATACCTGGCCAGCCTGCCGCCGGCTCAAGGGCGCTGCGAACAAATTGCACGCGAACAACACATGGCCGTGGCCGGTCCCTCCAACTACGCGCCACGCTTTGCCAACTCGCTGATCATTGCCTTTGGCTCGACGATTTTGTCGGTGGGCTTCGGCGTGATGGCCGCCTATGCGTTCTCGCGTTTCAAGGTCCCGCTGAAAGACGATTTGCTGTTCTTCATTTTGTCCACGCGCATGATGCCGCCGATTGCGGTGGCGATTCCCATCTACCTGATGTACCGCGAACTGGGCTTATCCGACACGCGGCTGGGCATGATTTTGTTGTACAGCGCGGTCAACGTTTCGCTCTCCGTGTGGTTGCTCAAAGGCTTTATCGACGAGATCCCGCGCGAATACGAAGAGGCTGCCATGGTGGACGGCTACACCCGCTTGCAGGCCTTTCGCAAAGTGGTGCTGCCCCAGGCTGTCACCGGCATCGTGGCCACCGCCATCTTCTGCCTGATATTTGCGTGGAATGAATACGCCTTCGCGGTTTTGCTGACCTCGGGCGAGGCGCAAACCGCGCCGCCCTTTATTCCCATCATCATCGGCGAGGGCGGCATGGACTGGCCGGCTGTAGCAGCCGGCACCACGCTGTTCCTGGTGCCGATCCTGGTCTTCACCGTGCTCTTGCGCAAGCATCTGCTGCGCGGCATCACGTTCGGCGCGGTGCGCAAATAAGGGAGAGACATCGCCATGGCCTACACCGAGTCCTCCGCCCCCGCATCTACTGCGCCCAACAGCAACTGGCCGCGCTGGTTGCGCCGTAACACCATGGAGTTGGTGGCCTGCTGCGTGATCGGCCTGGGACTGTTCATGCTGCTGCAGCCCTTTGCGCTATTTTTGTACACCTGGTCGTTCCTCACCATGCTCGGTGGCACGGTGATGTTCATGGTGGTTTCCAAGTTTCCCGAGTAAGACCATGGCCGATATCCGCGTTCAACAACTGCGCAAAGCCTTCGGCGACTTTGTGGCCGTCAAAGACTCGACCTTTGTGGTCAACAACGGTGAGTTTTTCTGCCTCCTGGGTCCCTCCGGTTGCGGCAAAACCACCACCCTGCGCATGATCGCGGGGCTGGAACTGCCCACCGAAGGCCAAATCTTTCTGGGCCAGGAGGATGTGACCTTCAAGCGCGCCTCCGCCCGCGATATTGCGTTTGTGTTCCAGATGTTTGCGCTGTACCCGCATATGTCGGTGCGCCAAAACATTGCGTTTCCGCTGGTGTCGCAGGGCATGCCGCGCGCCGAAATCGACACCCGGGTGGCGCAAGCCGCAGCCACGCTGCACATCACGCATTTGCTCAAACACGCGGTCTCGGGCCTGACCAGCGGCGACCGCCAGCGCGTGGCACTCGGACGCGCCATCGTGCGCCAGCCCCTGGCTTTCATGATGGATGAACCGCTGGGCGCGCTCGATGCCGAGTTCCGCGAATTGATGTGCCTCGAGTTACGCGCCCTGCATGACCGGCTGGGTGCGACAACGGTATACGTCACCCACGATCAGCGCGAAGCCATGGCGATGGCCGACAAAATCGCCATCATGAACCAGGGCGTGATCGAGCAGCTCGGCGCACCGCAGGAAATTTATGAGCGCCCGGCCAGTGTGTTTGTGGCCGACTTCATGGGCTCGCCTTCGATGAACTTTATCCCCACCCATGCCGCGCTGGCGCGCGGCGCAACCCATCTGCCTGTGGGCAACGCGGCCCTTGAATTGCCCGCCGTGCAAGACCACGTGAGCGCCCGCGCGCTGCTCTACGGTGTGCGCCCCGAGCATGTGCGCCTGGACGGCGATGCACCCTTGCGCGCCGAAGTCATGGGCGTGGAATACCTGGGCAACTGCCAAATCGTGACCCTGAAAACCGCGCAGGACAACGTGGTGCGCGCCAAAGTCGACGTGCAAACCCGCGCAGCCCGCGGTGACCAGACCGGGCTGGCCTTTGACAGCGCGCAAATCACCCTGTTCGACCAGGACAGCGGGCGCGCCATCCGCACCGCCCGCGACGATCTACCGCTCACCGGCGCCGCACTCACGGGAGCTGCCCATGGCTGATCTCGCACTCTCCCACGTCAGCAAGAGCTTTGGCGCGCAAACCGCCGTTACCGACCTTGATCTGTCGATCGCCAGTGGCGAACTCGTGGTGCTACTCGGGCCCAGCGGCGCAGGAAAAACCACCACCTTGCGGCTGGTGGCCGGGTTGGAATCGCCCGACAGCGGCAGCGTCGCCATCGCCGGGCGCGACGTCACCCGCCTGGCTCCGGCACTGCGCGATGTGACCTTTGTGTTCCAGCAGTACTCGCTGTACCCGCACCTAAGCGTCTACGACAACCTGGCCTTTCCGCTGCGCTCGCCGCTGCGCAAAACGAACGAGGCCGATGTCAAAGCCAAGGTGCTCGAAGTCGCCCGCATGCTGCGCATGGAAGACAAACTGCAAAACCCCGCGACCAAACTCTCCGGCGGGCAGATGCAACGCGTAGCCATCGGGCGGGCCTTGGTGCGCAACCCTGCGGTCTATTTGATGGACGAGCCGCTGTCTTCCCTGGACGCCAAGCTGCGCAATGACCTGCGCCTGGAGCTCAAGCGCATCCAGCAGGACACCGGCGCCACCATGCTGTATGTCACGCACGACCAGGTCGAGGCGCTTACGCTGGCCAACCGCATCGGTGTGCTCGACCACGGCCGCATGGTGCAACTGGGCACACCGCAGCAGGTCTACGAAGACCCGCACACGGTGGCTGTGGCCAGCCGCCTCGGTTCGCCGCGTATCAACCTTTTACCCCGCGCCGCACTGAGCCAAGCGGCCTTGCCTGCTGCGGTGCACACCGTGGGCGTGCGCGCGGAGCATGTGCACCTTACGGATGCGGCAGGCGCGTCGCTGCGCGGCCGGGTACAGCGCATTGAGCGCCTGAGCGACCAGTACCTCTTGCACCTGCGTCTGAATGACAGCGACACCGAATTGATCGTCTCTGCGCCGCCCGAACAGCTGGCCCACGCCGGACAGGAAGTCGGCATCCACATCATCCAAAGCCTGTGGTTCGACGCGGCCGGGCTGCGTGTACGCGACTGAGAACCCACTGCCCCAAGGGAAAACCGACCATGTCCTTCACCCCCATGATCCAAAACGCCACGCAAACGCTGGTCGACCATCTGGAAGAACTGACTGCGCTGGACCAGGCCATTGGCGACGGCGACCACGGCCTGAATATGCGGCGCGGTGCACAGGCCATTCAAGCCAAACTATCCGAGATGGAAGGCAAAGGCCTGCACGAATCGCTCAAGACCATGGGCAAGACCTGCGTGGCCATGATCGGCGGTTCCTCGGGCCCGGTCTTCGGAACCCTGCTGATGACGCTGGGCAAAGAGCTGCCGCCCGAGCCCACTTCGCACGATTTCGCCGTGGCCTTGCGCGCGGGCATCGAAGCCTTGACCCGCTTAGGCAAAGCCGAAGTCGGGCAAAAAACACTGCTCGACGTGCTCGACCCCGTGCAAAAAGTGCTGGCTGCTGGCGGCCCGGACCTGATTGCACGGGTACGCCAATGCGCCTTTGACAGCGCGCAAGCCACGGCCGATATGGACGCGACGCGCGGGCGCTCTTCCTTTCTGGGCGACCGCGCCAAAGGCCATGTGGACCCCGGATCGCGCTCCATGGC
>CANFTU010000103.1 GCA_947450005.1 Comamonadaceae bacterium
CATCGGGATCGAATTCCAGCAGCAGTTCCAGGGTTCCGCCACAGGGCAAACCAAAGCGGTGGGCTTCATCCGCACTGATGCCGTATTTCACCCACTCGGGAGGCCCGCTTGGCAGCGTGCGCCCGGCACCCGGCGCATAGGCCTGGGTGAAGCGGTGAATCAGGTCGTCTTCAATGCAGCCGCCGGAGACCGAGCCAACCACCGCGCCGTCTTCGCATAAAGCCATGATGGAGCCCACCGGCCGCGGTGAGGAGCCCCAGGTCCGCACCACCGTTGCCAGCAACGCATGCTTTCCTGCAACGCGCCAGTCGCGCAGCGTACGCAGCACCATCACGTCCAGGTTTTCCATATCAGTCCTCTGTGCTGAGTCCGCCCGAGTGTGCCCGGCGCAGGTGGAAGAACAGACGGTACAAGCCCACGCTGGCCACCATGCCCCAGGTCATGCCGACAAACATGCCGCCCAACATACCGGCAACCGTGGACCCGGTGGATAGGGTTTGCACCCGCACCAGCCATAGCGCGCCCAGGGTCATCCCGACCAGCATCCAGGCTGAGCACAGCACATTTTGTGCAAACAGCGAGCAGAGGTAGCGCCCGCAATGCGGCCGCAAAACGCGCAGGCTGGGGATGGCCAATAAGCCCCCTGCCAGCATGCCCAGGTGCATGCCGGGTAAATACGCGACGTGTAACCAGAAACTTTCATCAAGATTCAGGGACGCGGATTGGCTGCACAGGCTGGCCAGCCTGTCCGCGCCGCCATCGATCACATCGCATAGCAGTCCCAGCAACATGCCGCCAAATCCCATGGACAACATCACGTGCGGTGGTGACAGCCCGACACGTTGCGGCCGTATCGCCGCGAGCGCCGCGCAGCCCAAACCCACGAGCAACACCGCGGCACCAATCAAGGTGGCCTGCATACCTGGCACCATGCGGTCGACCCGGCTGATCCACAGCAGCGTCAGCCCGACCAGTAGGACCAGCAGCGCAGGTGCGGTGGAGGCCGAGCCGATGCTGCGGGCGATCCAGTGGGCTTGGGTGGGTGCTTGCATAGGCCCGCCAGTATCCACCATGGCGCACGTGCCAACCGGTGCGGGTGCTTGCTCTCTTTGCAAACTTTGCGGGCAGCCCGCTGTCCGTGAGGGAAATGGCGTCAGTCGATGAAAATTTTTGTTGCCTGTTGCGCCGATTCTGCGGGGGCATTGGGGTGAGTACCAGTGCGCTTTACATCAAACTCGCTTAGAGTGCGCACTCCCCGGCGGGCGGTTCGCCCCTGGGATAGACACCTATTTGAGGAGCTGCCGTGATTCCACCCGCATTCGATTACCACGCCCCGCGCACCGTGGGCGAGGCCATTGCCCTGTTGTCATCGCTGGGCGATGACGCCAAGCTGCTGGCTGGCGGCCACAGCCTGCTGCCGATGATGAAGCTGCGCTTTGCCCAACCGGGTACGCTGATCGACATCAACCGCATTCCCGAACTGCGTGGCATCAGCGAAAGCGCTGGCGTGATCCGCATCGGCGCGATGACCACCGAAAACGAATTGATTGCATCCCCTTTGTTGCAAAAACACCTGCCCCTGCTGCCTGAGGCGGCGCTGCTGATTGCCGACCCACAGGTCCGCAACCGTGGAACCATCGGCGGCGATATCGCCCACGGCGACCCCGGCAACGACCATCCGGCTATCGCCATGGCGCTGGATGCCACCTTTGAGCTGCAAGGCCCCAAGGGCACGCGCCAGGTCAAGGCAGTGGATTTTTTCCACGGCACCTACATGACCGCGCTGGCCGAAGACGAAATCCTCACCGCCATCCTGGTCGCGCCTTTCGCGTCCGGCACCGGCTACGCCTACCAGAAGCTCAAGCGCAAAACCGGTGACTGGGCTACTGCGGGCGCTGCCGTAATCCTGCGCATGTCGGGCGGTGTTGTCAGCCATGCCAGCATTGGCTTGACGAATGTGGCGCCCACCGCCTTGCGCGCCAGCGCTGCGGAAGCGGCCCTGATTGGCCACGCATTGACCGAGTCCACCATCAGCCTGGCCGCATCGGCTGTGCGCTCGATCTGTGACCCGGCCGAAGACTTGCGCGGTGACGTGGAATACAAAACTGCCATGGCCGCTGAAATGACCAAGCGCGCCATCCGCGCCGCCGCTGCGCGTTGCGCCTGAAAAATCTGAACCGGAGCACCAACCCATGAGCAAAAAAATCGTATCCCTGAAAGTCAACGGCAAAGCCGTTGAAGAAGCGGTTGAGCCACGCACCCTGCTGGTTCACTTTCTGCGTGAAAAAATGAATCTGACCGGCGCACACATCGGCTGCGAGACCAGCCACTGCGGCGCTTGCACGGTCGATATCGACGGCCAGTCGGTCAAGTCCTGCACGCACCTGACGGTGCAGTGCGACGGTAGCGAAGTCAAAACCGTCGAAGGCCTGGCCAACGGCGGCGTGTTGCACGCGCTGCAAGACGGTTTTTATAAAGAGCACGGCCTGCAGTGTGGCTTTTGCACACCCGGCATGTTGATGCGCGCCTACCGTCTGTTGCAAGACAACCCCAACCCGACCGAAGCCCAGGTGCGGGTCGGCATGTCCGGCAATTTGTGCCGTTGCACGGGTTACCAAAACATCGTCAAAGCCGTGTTGCACGCGGCTGCCACGCTCCAACAATCCCAAGCCGTTGCGGCCTGATAGCACACGAAGGAGACTCTGATGAACGCACCCCTGAGTGACCGCGAAAAAGCCCTGATGGGCATGGGCGACACGCGCCTGCGCAAAGAAGATGCCCGCTTTATCCAAGGCAAGGGCAACTATGTCGATGACATCAAACTGCCGGGCATGGTGCACATGGACATCGTGCGTGCCTCGGTGGCGCATGCCCGCATCAAGCGCATCAACAAAGAAGCTGCGCTGAAGATCCCCGGCGTCATCGCCGTTTTGACAGCGGATGACCTCAAGCCGCTCAAACTGCACTGGATGCCCACGCTGGCGGGTGATGTGCAAGCGGTGCTGGCCGATGAAAAAGTCCATTTCCAAATGCAGGAAGTGGCCGTGGTGATCGCCGAGGACCGCTATAGCGCCGCCGACGGTGTGGAAGCCGTTGAAGTCGAATACGAAGAACTCGAAGCCGTGGTGGACCCCTTTGAGGCGCTCAAACCCGGCGCGCCTGTGCTGCGTGAAGACCTGGCCGGCAAAACCGAAGGCGCGCACGGCAAGCGCTACCACCACAACCACATCTTCACCTGGGAAGCTGGCGACAAAGCCGCCACCGACGCAGTCTTTGCCGGTGCGGCGGTGACCGTGTCCCAAGACATGCACTACCCGCGCGTGCACCCCTGCCCGCTGGAGACCTGCGGCGCGGTGGCGTCGTTCGATCCGATCCGTGGCGAACTCACCACCTACCTCACCAGCCAGGCGCCGCACATCGTGCGCACCGTGGTGTCCATGCTATCGGGCATCCCCGAATCCAAGGTCCGTATCGTCTCGCCCGACATCGGCGGCGGCTTTGGCAACAAGGTGCCAATCTACCCTGGCTATGTGTGCGCCATCGTGGCCTCCATCGTGCTGGGCCGCCCGGTCAAGTGGGTGGAAGACCGCATTGAGAATTTGTCGTCCACCGGCTTTGCCCGCGACTACCACATGACCGGCGAACTCGCTGCGACTGCCGACGGCAAGATCCTCGCCTTGCGCACCAATGTGATTGCCGACCACGGTGCGTTTGATGCCTGCGCCGACCCGAGCAAATTCCCGGCCGGTATGTTCCATATCTGCACGGGCAGCTACGACATCGCGAACGCCTATTGCAAAGTCGACGGCGTCTATACCAACAAGGCGCCCGGTGGCGTGGCCTACCGTTGCTCGTTCCGGGTGACTGAGGCGGTGTATCTGGTGGAGCGCATGGTCGACGTGTTGGCGCAAAAGCTGGGCATGGACAAAGCCGAGATCCGCGCCAAAAACTTCATCAAGCGCGAACAGTTCCCCTACCACTCTGCGCTGGGCTTTGACTACGATTCGGGCGATTACCAGACCGCGCTGGACAAGGTGTTGGAAGCAGTCGATTACAAAGGCCTGCGTGCCGAGCAGGCGGCCAAGCGTGCTGATCCGCATTGCAGCACCTTGATGGGCATCGGCCTGGTCACGTTCACCGAAGTGGTGGGCGCAGGTCCCAGCAAGATCTGCGACATCCTGGGTGTGGGCATGTTCGACTCCTGCGAAATCCGCGTACACCCTACGGGCAGCGCGATTGCCCGCATGGGCACCATCTCGCAAGGCCAGGGTCACCAGACCACGTATGCGCAAATCATCGCCACCGAACTGGGTATTTCTTCCGAAATCATCCAGGTCGAAGAGGGCGACACCAGTACCGCTCCGTACGGTTTGGGAACTTACGGCTCGCGCTCCACGCCCGTGGCCGGTGCCGCTATCGCGCTGGCCGCGCGGAAAATCCACGCTAAGGCCAAGAAGATTGCTGCGCATTTGATGGAAGTCAGCGAAGCCGACCTGGAATGGGAAATCGACCGTTTCAAAGTCCGTGGGGACGATGCCAAGTTCAAGACCATGACCCAGATCGCGTGGGCCGCGTACAACAGCCCACCCCCCGGACTGGAGCCAGGCCTGGAGGCGGTGCACTACTACGATCCGCCCAACTTCACCTTCCCATTCGGTATTTACCTGTGCGTGGTGGATATCGACAAGGGCACGGGCGAAACCAAGATCCGCCGTTTCTATGCGCTGGATGACTGCGGCACCCGCATCAACCCCATGATCATCGAAGGCCAGATCCATGGCGGCCTGACTGAAGGTTTTGCGGTTGCCATGGGCCAGTTGCTGTCCTTTGACAAGCAGGGCAATATCCAGGGCAACTCGCTGATGGATTATTTCCTGCCCACCGCTGTGGAGACGCCGCATTGGGAGACCGATCACACGGTTACACCCTCGCCGCACCACCCGATTGGCGCCAAAGGCGTGGCCGAGTCGCCGCACGTGGGCAGCATCCCTACATTCACCAGTGCCATGGTGGACGCGTTTGCCCACTTGGGTGTCACGCACTTCAACATGCCGCACACCGCATACCGCGTCTGGCAGCAGTTGAAAAAATCAGGCATGAACACCTGATCTTTCTGTTTAGCATCCCCGGGGCCGGTGCACGCAAGTGCACCAGCCCTTTTTACTTATGTCCCCCGGAAGGTTCCCATGGAAGTCACGATAGAAAAGCAGTACCCCGTTGCAGCAGCCATGCCCGCTGCGTGGGCGGTGCTCTCCGATATGCACGCGCTTGCCACGTGCATGCCCGGTGCGCAAATCACAGAAGATATTGACGCCACCCATTTCATGGGCAGTGTGCGCGTCAAAGTCGGTCCGGCTGTTGCAGCCTTTGCCGGCACGATTGAAATCCTCACGCTCGACGCCGCCAGCCACACCCTGAAGATGCTGGGCAAGGGCGCCGACAAAGGCGGCTCTTCCGCGTCGATGGAGTTGACCGCGCAACTGCTGCCTGGTGAGGGCGGGCACTGCGTGCTGGCCGGTCATGCGGCGGTCATCGTCAATGGCAAATTCGCCCAGTTCGGCGGGCGCATGATGAATTCGGTGTCGGACATGATCCTGGCGCAATTTGCAGACGTCTTTTCGCAAAAGGCCCAGGCCTTGCAGGCGGCCCAAGCTGCGCCGGCGGACCACGCTGCGGCCACGACAAACGCAAGCGCTAGCGAGGGCGCCCCGGCGACGCCCGCTCCCGCTCCCGCCGTGGCAGCGCCCGTGGTAGCCACCGAATTCAACGCCCTGGGTCTAGTCTGGGCGCTCATCAAGAATTTCTTTGCCGGCCTGTTCGGCAAAAAAACCGGCACATGAGCGAGCTGGCGCTGCCGCCCAGCCCGCAGGGGCTGCGCGAAAAGCTATTTACTGCAGGCTATATCGCCGATGAGGATGTCGCCAGCCTGGTCTGGATGGCGCTCTCATTGGAGCGCCCGGTCCTGCTCGAAGGTGAAGCCGGGGTCGGTAAAACCGCCGTGGCGGCGGCCTGCGCCCGTGCACTGGGTCGACCACTCTTGCGTTTGCAGTGTTACGAGGGGCTGGACCTGGGGCAGGCGGTCTATGAGTGGAATTACAGCCGTCAGCTGCTCGAGATCCGCTTGAGCGAAGCCAGCGGCGGCGCAGACCAAAAGACCTTGCGCGGTAACTTGTTCTCCGAAGAATTCTTGCTGGAACGCCCGCTGCTGCAAGCCATCCGCAGTCCGCAGCCTTGCGTGTTGTTGATTGACGAAATTGACCGCGCCGACGAAGCCTTCGAGGCCTTTCTGTTGGAAATGCTTTCCGAATTTCAGATCAGCATCCCTGAGCTGGGCACCTTGACCGCGCGCAGCAAACCGCTGGTGATATTGACGAGCAACGGCACCCGGGATTTATCGGACGCGCTGCGTCGCCGCTGCCTGTTCCATTACCTGGATTTCCCCAGTCTTTCCCGCGAGATGCACATCGTGCGCACCCTGGTCCCTGAGGCGCATAGCCGCTTGGTGGAGGAAGCTGTGGCCTTTGTGCAGCGTCTGCGCCGCGAAGACTTGGACAAAACGCCGGGCATTGCCGAAACCCTTGATTGGGTGCGCGTGCTGTTCAAGCTGGGCCTGACCGAATTGCCCGTGGACCCGGCGCAACTGGCGCCTTCGCTGGCCGCGTTGCTCAAGACCCGCAACGACCGCTGGGCGTTCACGCCCGAGCGCGTGGGCAAGCTGATCGACGGACCGCGCATCGGGCAGGACGTGGGTGTGGCCGGCGGCATGAAATAAGGCGCGGGTGCGCATGCAGCCCGCCGCCGATCCGCGTGCCCAGCTCGCAGACTTTGCGCACTACTTGCGCTCGCACGGTTTTGCGCTGGGCTACGCCGAAGTCAGCCTCATGCTGCAAGCGGCGGCGGCACTGCCGCTGGCGCAATGGGCACGCACCGAATCGCTGTGGCGCGCGATTGCTGCGGGCAGTCACAAGCAATGGGCCAAGTACCCTGAACTGCACCAGGCCTTCTGGTTCCCGCACAAGGTGCGCGGCACCACCCGCACATCGGGCTTGAAGCAGAAACCACGCAACCTGAAAGAGTTGGTGCAGCAGATGCACCAGGACATGGCGCAGTCCATGTCCGACACGCCGCCTGGCGCGGCCCAGCCCAATTTGGGGCTGGCTGACGATGCGGCCGCGGGCGATGCTGAGGGCTCTGGCGCGCAGCAGGCGCAGGCCGGTGCCAGCCGCAGCGCAGCGCCCGATGAGCGCGACTTCGCCGATTGGTTACCCGGCGATCTGGACCGCTTTGAGCCGCTGGTGCTGGCGCTCAAGCGCCGCCTGCGCAGCCAGCTCACCCGCCGCACCCGGCACGACCCACGGGCGGGCACTATCCACCTGCGCCGCTCGATGCGCAGCGCCTTGGCCACCGGCGGCGAGTTGATTGCCCTCCGCCGCGCCCGCGTGCGCCGCCGCACGCCCCGGGTCGCGGTCTTGGTGGATGTGAGCCGCTCCATGGAAGTCCATGCGCAATTTTTTTTGCGCCTGTGCCGCGCGTTTGTGGAGGTGCTGGATGCCCGCGCGTTTGTGTTCCATACCCGGCTGGTCGAAGTCACGCCGCTGATGCAGCAGCGCAGCGACCGGGTGCAGGAAAAGGTCAACGCGGTCACCTTTGGTTTTGGTGGCGGCACGCGCA
>CANFTU010000104.1 GCA_947450005.1 Comamonadaceae bacterium
CAGCCCGGCACCATGCTGACCTCCATGCTCAAGCGTGTGGATGTGGCGGTCTACAACGTCTCCAAATCCTTCGCGCCTGGCGTCACGGTTCTGGGTCTGAAAGAGGGCGGCGTGGACTATGCGGTGGATGCCAACAACGCCAAGCTGGTGACGCCTGACATGAAGAAACGCGTCGATGCTGCCAAGGCCGACATCATCAGCGGCAAGATCAAAGTGGCCGATTACATGGCCGACAACGCCTGCAAGTATTGAATCAGCCCATGCCACTGGCGGTGCAGATGCGCGGCATCTGCAAGCGCTTTGGCGCAGTCGCGGCCAATGCCGATGTGAATCTGGCGGTACGCGCCGGTACCGTGCACGGCATCGTGGGCGAGAACGGCGCAGGCAAGAGCACGCTGATGTCGGTGCTCTACGGGTTTTACCCGGCAGACAGTGGCACGGTGGCGGTGTTCGGCAAGGAGGCGCAAATCCATCATGCGAATGATGCGATTGCCCTCGGTATTGGCATGGTGCACCAGCATTTCATGCTGGTCGACACGCTGAGCGCGCTGGACAACGTGATGCTCGGCGCCGAGTCCCATTGGCTATTGGAAAAAGCGGTGGCGCCGGTGCGGGCGGGCTTGGAGTCGCTGATGCAGTCCACCGGCCTGCGGGTCCCCTTGGACACACGGGTTGCCGATCTGGCGGTGGGCGACCGGCAGCGACTGGAAATTCTGAAAGCCTTGTACCGTGGCGCGCGCATCCTGATTCTGGACGAGCCCACCGCCGTGCTGACGCCGCAGGAAACGCTGCAACTTTTCGACGTGCTGCGGCAATTACGCGCACAAGGCACCACGGTGATTTTGATCACCCACAAGCTCAAAGAAGTGATGGCTTTGTGCGACCAGGTGACCGTGATGCGCGGTGGCCGGGTGGTGGAGGAAGTGCCCATTGCACAGGCCAGCGTGGAGGGATTGGCGCAGGCCATGGTCGGGCGCAAGGTGCAGCTCGGACGGCCTGTAGATGCGCCAAGCGGTGAGCGGCCATCCACACAAAATGCCTTGCTGCAGGCCCGCGCACTGCGCCTGCATGACGCCATGGGTGTGCTGCGGCTGCAGCACATAGAACTGGACTTGTTTCCCGGCGAAATCGTCGGCGTGGCCGGCGTGGCGGGCAATGGGCAAAGCGAATTGCTTGACGTCCTGTGCGGCCTGCGCAAGCCCGACAGCGGCAGCCTGGCGGTGGGCGGGCAGCAGTTTGCGCCGCCTGGCTGGCTGGACCCGCACCGCGCCCGCGCGCTAGGGCTGGCGCATGTGCCCGAAGACCGGCGCGCGCGCGCGCTGGTGATGGACTTCGCCGCCTGGGAATCCGCGGTGCTGGGCTATGAACATACGGCGCAAAACTGCCAGGGGCCTTGGCTGCGGCGGCGGGCCATGCAAGCGGCGACCGCTGCGCTGATGGAGCAGTTTGATGTGCGGCCCCGCAATATGCGCCTGAAAAGCAGCAAGTTCTCCGGGGGTAACCAGCAAAAACTGGTGCTCGCCCGCGAACTCGGCGAAGCGCCCAGCGTGCTGCTCGTGGGCCAACCCACGCGCGGCGTGGACATCGGCGCCATTGAATTCATTTACGCCCAATTGCGCGCCTTGCGCGATGCCGGCGGCGCGGTGTTGCTGGTCTCCAGCGAACTCGATGAAATTCTGGCGCTGTCCGACCGCGTGCTGGTCGTGAACCAGGGCCGGATCACGGGCGCTTTGCCGATTGGCGAATGCACCGAGGCCCGCCTGGGCCTGCTGATGGCGGGGAGTGCCGCATGAAAGACGCGCTGCCGCGTTGGGCCGATGTGGCGCTGCTGCCTGCGGTCTGTCTGGCAGTGGCTTTGCTGGCGGCTGGTGCGGTGGTGGCGCTGGTGGGGCAAAACTCCTGGCAGGTGCTGGCCGCGCTGGTGCACGGCGCATTCGGCAGCGCCCGGGGCCTGAGTTACACGCTTTACTACACGACCAGTTTTATCTTCACCGGGCTGGCGGTGGCGGTGGCTTTCCATGGAGGCTTGTTCAACATCGGCGGCGAGGGGCAGGCCACGCTCGGGGGCCTGGGGGTGGCGCTGGTGGCTTTGGCGTGGGCGCCGTTACTGCCGGCCTGGGCCATGCTGCCGCTGATGGCGCTGGCTGGTGCTCTCTTCGGCCTGGTGTGGGCGGCGATACCGGCGTATTTGCAGGCCTACCGCGGCAGCCATGTGGTGATCACCACCATCATGTTCAATTTCCTCGCCAGCACGCTGGTGGTGTACCTGCTGGTCAACCACCTGCGCCCGCCCGGCAATATGGCAATTGAAAGCCTGCCCTTTGCGCCATCGGCCCGCTTGCCGTCTGCGCAGGCGGCACTGGCCGGCTTGGGTGTGGAGTGGCCTTCCTCGCCGCTGAACACCAGTTTTCTGCTGGCGCTTGCGGCGTGTGCGGCGGTGTACGTGTTTTTATGGCACACCCGCGCGGGTTACCGGCTGCGCGCGGTAGGCGCGAGCCCCGGGGCTGCCGCGTACGCGGGCATTCGGCCCCAAAGCCAGGTGATGCTGGCGATGGCGATTTCCGGCGCACTTGCCGGCATGGTCGGCATGAACGAGGTGGCAGGCGTCAGCGGCAAACTGGTATTGGAATTTGTCAGCGGTGCGGGCTTCACCGGAATCGCGGTGGCGCTGATGGGGCGCAACCATCCGCTGGGTATCGTGGTGTCCAGCCTGCTGTTCGGCGCGCTGTTTCAAGGGGGCGCGGAAGTGGCTTTTGATGTGCCGGGTTTCAGCCGGGACATGGTGGTGATGTTGCAGGGTTTTGTGGTGCTGTTCTCCGGGGCCATGACCTACGTGATCGCGCCGCCGCTGGCCTGGATGCTGCGCATCGCCGGATTGACAAGGACGCACCATGGATGAGGTACTCGTCGCTTCGGTGCTGGCCTCAAGCGTTCGCTTGGCCACGCCGCTGATTTTGTGCGCGCTGGCCGGCATGTTTGCCGAACGCTCGGGCGTGGTGGACATCGGCTTGGAAGGAAAAATGCTGTTCGCCGCCTTTGCCGCGGGCGCTGCGGGTGCAGCCAGCGGGTCCTGGATGCTAGCGCTGGCCGCTGCCATGGCGGTGGGGGTGGCGCTGTCCCTGCTGCACGGGCTGGCCTGCGTGAGCTACCCCGGGGACCAGGTGGTCTCGGGCGTGGCCATCAACATCATCGCCGCCGGGCTGACGGTGGTGCTGGGCATCGCCTGGTTCCACCAGGGCGGGCAAACGCCGCCGTTGGCCTCCGGCGTACGCCTGCAGCCGCTGCTACCGCACGCCGGAGATGCACTGGCTTTTGTACCGTTGATCGGGCGCATCGCAGGTGAGGCGCTACTGGGCCACAGCGCGTTGGTTTACGCGGCCTACGCGCTGGTACCCGCGAGCTGGTGGCTGCTGTTTCGCACCCGTTTTGGCCTGCGGCTGCGCGCCGTGGGCGAGAACCCGCACATGGTGGACGCGGCCGGCGTCTCGGTGGCAGGACTGCGCTACCGCGCGCTGGCGCTCAACGGGCTCTTATGCGGACTGGCCGGCAGCTATCTGGTGCTGGCCCAAAGCGCCAGTTTTTCGCCGCATATGACCGCCGGGCGCGGCTTCATGGCGCTGGCGGCGCTGATTTTCGGGCGCTGGCAGCCTGTGGGGGCTTTGTGGGCATGCCTGCTGTTTGGCTTTCTCGACGCGGTCGCTATCCGGCTGCAAGGGGTGGCGCTGCCCGGCGTGGGCGAGGTGCCGGTGCAAGCCATCCAGGCCCTGCCTTACCTGCTCACGGTGGTATTGCTGGCCGGCTTCATCGGCAAAGCCGTCGCACCGCAGGCGATTGGCAAACCCTATGTGAAAGAGCGCTAGCTTGCGCACTGGCCGCAAGGCACGGTAAGATTCTTACTAGTTAAAGTAAGGATTGCCATGAAAATCACCAGCAAAGGGCAGGTCACGATTCCACAGGCCGTGCGCGAGAAAGCCGGTTTGCATCCGCACAGCGAAGTCGAATTCGAGGTCCGCGACAACGGCGAGGTCATCTTGCGCGCCGTCACCGCCCCGGCGACCTCCGCCCGCGCCGCTTTCGCCCGCGTGCGCGGCAGCGCCAACGCGCTGCAATTCAAAGACATGGGAACCGACGAATTCATGGCGTTTTTGCGGGCCTGAGCCGTGACAACAAGGAAGCTGAGCGTCGCCGAGCCGGACGCACGCTATCTGGTGCAAGCCCTGCCGCGCGGCACGCTGGTGGACAGTTGCATCCTGATCGATGTGCTGGCCGACGACCCGCAATGGGCCGACTGGTCGCTGGACCAACTGGAACACTGCGCGGCGCTGGGGCCGTTGGTGATCAACCCGCTGATACTGGCCGAACTCAGCCCGCGCTTTGAGCGGGCCAGCGACCTGGAGGCCGCCTTGGCCGGTCTGCCACTGGTGCGCGAAGCCCTGCCCTGGGACGCCGCCTTTTTGGCGGGCCAAGCCTTCAAGGTCTACCGCCAGGCCCAGGGCAAAAAAACCTCACCCATGCCGGATTTCTATATCGGCGCGCATGCGCTGGTCGGCCATCTGCGGCTGCTCACGCGGGACGCGGCGCGTTATCGCACTTACTTTCCAAATCTGGCTGTGGTCGCGCCTTAAGCGATACCGGCTGAGGCGTCTCAACCGCCCAGAGCCTCCCAGCGCTCCAGCGCCGCCATCAACTCCGCATCGATATCCGCAGCACGCTGGGTGCGTTGCAGGGCCAACGCGTTGTCGCGGGCATACAGGCTGCCATCGACCAGCTCGGCGTGGATGGCCGCTTGTTCGGCCTCCAGGGCGGCGATGTGCGCGGGCAAGGATTCGAGCTCGCGCTGCTCTTTGTAGCTGAGCTTGCGGGTCTTGGCGGCAGGCGCAGCAGGTGGGGGCGCGGCAGTCGCCGTTTGGGCAGGGCCCTTGGCCGCTTCGCTGCGCTCGTAGTGAAACGCTTGCGCGCCCTTCTGGCCTTTGGCCTGGGCGATGGCATTGGCGCGCTTACTTTGAATCAACCAGTCTTGCACGCCGCCTTCGAACTCGCGCCAGCGCGCATCGCCCTCAAAGGCGATGGTGCTGGTGACCACGTTATCCAAAAAGGTCCTGTCATGGCTGACCAGAAACACCGTGCCGTCGTAGTTTTGCAGCAGGTCTTCGAGCAGCTCCAGCGTGTCGATATCCAGGTCGTTGGTCGGCTCGTCCAGCACCAGCACGTTGGCCGGGCGCGCAAACAGGCGCGCCAGCAGCAGCCGGTTGCGCTCACCGCCGCTCAGGGAGCGCACGGGCGAATTGGCGCGCGCGGGCGAGAACAAAAAGTCACCCAGATAGCTTTTGACGTGCTGGCGGCGGTTGCCGATCTCGATCCACTCGCTGCCCGGACTGATGAAGTCTTCCAGCGTGGCGTCCATATCGAGCGCATTGCGCATCTGGTCGAAATACGCCACCGAAATATTCGCACCCTGGCGCACCGTGCCCCACGGGCTGTGGCCGGGTTCGGGCAAGGGGGCGTTGGCGGGCGCGGGGTCAGGCTGAAGCTCACCCAGAATCAGCTTGAGCAGCGTGGTTTTTCCTGCGCCGTTGGGGCCGAGCAAACCGATTTTGTCGCCGCGCAAAATCGTCGCCGAGAAGTCGTGCACGATTTTGCGCTCGCCAAACGTCTTGGACACGTGCGTCAACTCGGCCACCAGCTTGCCGCTGATCGCGCCGCTGTTGACATCCATGTTGACGCTGCCCACCACTTCGCGGCGCGCCTCGCGTGCGGCGCGCAAGTTGTCCAAGCGCACGATGCGTGCCGTGGCGCGGGTGCGGCGGGCTTCCACGCCTTTACGGATCCACACTTCTTCCTGCGCCAAGAGCTTGTCGGCGCGCGCGTTGATCACCGCCTCTTGCGCGAGTTGCTCTTCTTTTTGCACCAGGTAGGCGGCGAAGTTGCCGGGATAGGACAGCAGCTTGCCGCGGTCTAACTCGACGATGCGTGTGGCCACGTTATCCAGAAAGGAGCGGTCGTGGGTGATGGTGATGATGCTGCCCTTGAAGTCAACCAGCAGGCCCTCCAACCATTCAATGGAATCCAGGTCCAGGTGGTTGGTCGGCTCATCGAGCAACAGCACCTCAGGCTGGGCTACTAGCGCTTGCGCCAGGGCTACGCGCTTTTTGGTACCCCCCGACAGCGTGCTGACAATGGCCTCCGGGCGCAGATGCAGACGCTGCAAAGTTTCGGTGACGCGCTGCTCCCAGTTCCAGCCGTCCAGCGACTCGATCTCGCTTTGCATGGCGTCCAGATCGCCGTGGCCTTGGGAATATTCGTCAATCAGGTAGCGCACGCGCTGCAGGCCTTCGGCCACCGCGTCGAAGACGCTGGAGGCCGCGTCGAGCTGCGGCTCCTGCGCCACGTAGGCAATGCGGGTATTGCTTTGCACCTGCACCAAGCCGTCGTCGGGCTTCTCCAGCCCGGCCAGGATCTTGAGCATGGACGATTTGCCCGTGCCGTTGCGCCCGATCAGGCCGACGCGTTCGGCTGTTTCCAATGAAAAACCTGCATGGTCCAGCAGGGGTACGTGCCCAAAAGCGAGTTGGGCGTCCAGGAGGGTAATCAATGCCATGTTGGCGGGGATTATCCTTTGGGGGTTTTACTGAACCGGATATCGCCATGACGCACCAGAACCAACGGGTCTTGATCACCGCAGCCGCATCCGGAATCGGACTGGTGATGGCCGATGCCTTCACGGCCGCCGGCGCCCGCGTCTACATCTGCGACGCCGATGCATCGGCGCTGGATAGCGCACTCCAGAGCCGCCCGCATCTGCGCGGCATGCTGTGCGATGTGGCGCAAGAAGCCCAGGTGCGGGACCTGTTTGCACAAGCCACCGCGCATTTGGGCGGAATGGACGTCCTGGTGAGCAACGCGGGTGTATCAGGCCCCACCGCCAATGTGGAAGACATGGCTTTTGCTGATTGGCAGCGCTGCATCGCGGTCAACCTGGATTCGGTGTTTTTGTGCGCGCACTTTGCCGCGCCGATTTTCCGCGCGCAAGGTAGCGGCTCCATCGTCAACATGTCCTCGACCGCCGGGCTGTTCGGCCTGCCGCAGCGCGCGCCTTACACGGCAGCGAAATGGGCGATTCGCGGCCTGACAAAAGCATTGGCGCAAGAGCTGGGGCCGGCCGGGGTGCGTGTGAATTGCATCTGCCCCGGCTCAGTGTCGGGCGATCGCATGGACCGTGTGATCGCAGCCCAGGCCGTCGCAACCGGCGCGACATTGGATGCGGTGCGCGAGGAGTTGACACGCACCGTGTCGCTGCGCACCTTTGTGTCCGCGCAAGACATCGCCAACATGGCCTTGTTTGTCACATCCAGCGCGGGCGCGCGCATCAGCGGGCAGGAACTGGTGGTGGACGGACACACCGAGACCTTTTGACAAAGGCCTGCGGTGCGCCGCTGCTGCGGCCGCTACTTATTTGCTGCTGGGGAAGCTGAACACCGTGCCCTCGCGCACGCCCGCAGAGGGCCAACGCTGGGTGATGGTTTTGCGCTTGGTGTAGAAGCGCACCGCATCCGGGCCGTAGGCGTGCAAATCGCCAAACAGGCTGCGCTTCCAACCGCCAAACGAGTGGTAGGCCACCGGCACAGGCAGCGGGACATTC
>CANFTU010000105.1 GCA_947450005.1 Comamonadaceae bacterium
CCCGCCGGGGCCTATGGCGCCGGGGTCCTCTCCGCCGTGGCCGGGGTCCAGCGCGATGATGATCATGCGGTCAACGCCGTCGGCTGGTGCACCCGCGCTGGGAGGTGCTGTTGCCGGCTGCGCTGGTGGCGGGGGCGCAGCGGTGGTTTTGGCAGCGGGCGCCGGTCCGGGTGCGGCGGGCGGGGCGGTGCTGCTGCGTTGCGCGATGAGATCACCCAGGGGGTCCGCGTCTTGCATCACGGTTGCTGCGGCCGGCGGCTGCACCTTGTCGCTGCGGTTGCCGCCCAGGCCCAGGCGCTGGTTGATCAGGGCATCTAATGGGTCGGGTTCCTGCTCCGGATAGAGATCAAAGACCAGGCGGTGCCGGTAGGCCGCCACAGGGGCCAGCGAAAAGACCTGCGGACGCATCGCCTGCTTCAGGTCCAGAACCAGACGCACCACGTTGGCGGCGTACTGGCCAACGCGGATGTCGCCGATTTGGGGGTCATCGGCGCGTACCTTGCCCACCAGTTCTTTGAGCGCGGGGTTGAGCGTGATGCCCTGGATATCGACCGCCAAGCGCGGCGGATCGGCGATGAAGCTGTGCGTCACCGCCAGAGGCACATCCGATTCGATCGTGACCCGCGAGTAATCGGGTGCAGGCCAGACGCGCACATTCAAGATTGTCGCGCCACATGCCAGTTCCAAGCCGCTCAGGCTCAAGACCACCGCCCCGCTGCGGATAAAGGTGCGCCGCTGCATCATGGGCCGGTGCAGGCGCTCCAAAGCTGCGCACCGCGCGCGCTGTGGCCTTGCAGCGCGGCAGTGCGGCTCGTGTCGCCCGTGCTGCTGAGATAGAGCTGCCAATCGGCTGCGGGCAGGTAGCCTTCGGCCTTATCCGGCCATTCGACCAGTTTCAGCCCGGGGCTGGCAAAAATATCGCGCAAGCCTGCGTCTTCAAATTCCTGCGGATCATCGAAGCGGTAAAAGTCCAGATGCCAGACTGCAAACGCGGGCAATGCGTAACTCTCCACCACCGCGTAAGTGGGACTTTTGACGCGCCCGCTCACACCCAGTGCGCGCAAAAGGTGGCGCACCAGCGTGGTCTTGCCCGCACCCAAATCGCCGTGTAAGGCAATCAATGCGTCACCGTCCACTGCGCGCAGCGCTTCGGCCAGGCGCGTGGCGAAGGCTTGTGTGTCGGCTTCGCTGCGCCACAACACGGTGTGGCTGGTGGTCAGCGCATCGGCGACAGGGGAGGGCGGTTCGGGGTTCACGGATGGAAGCTGCTTTCTACAATGGGACGCATGCGCCCGAAGATACCGCCAATTCATGACCGCGCGCTTGCGCCGCACGAGCGCCTCCTGCATGACATCCGGCAATGGGCCACGGCGCTGGGCTTCTCGCACATCGGCGTGGCGGGCGTGGACCTTTCGGATGCCGAGCCCGGCTTGCTGGCCTGGCTTGCGGCCGGGTTCCACGGTGAGATGGATTACATGCAGCGCCACGGTACCCGCCGCGCCCGTCCGGCTGAACTGGTGCCCGGTACGGTGAGCGTGCTGACCGCCCGCATGGACTATCTGCCTGCAGACACGGCGCCCGATTGGATGCACGCCGAACTGCAGCGTTTGCAGCAACCCGATCAAGCGGTGGTCTCACTGTATGCGCGGGGCCGGGATTACCACAAGGTCATGCGCGCGCGACTGCAAACCTTGGCAGAGCAGATCGCGCAGGCAGTGGGGCCGCTTGGGCACCGGGTCTTCACCGATTCCGCGCCGGTGCTGGAGGTGGAGCTCGCGGTCCGCAGTGGCCAGGGTTGGCGTGGCAAGCACACGCTGACGCTGGACCGCGAAGGCGGATCGATGTTTTTTCTGGGTGAGGTATTTTTGGACATCGCGTTGCCGCAGACCCCGGTGCAAAGCAGCCATTGCGGGTCCTGCAGCGCCTGTATCACCATCTGCCCCACGCAGGCCATTGTTGCGCCCTACCGCTTGGATGCGCGGCGCTGCATTTCTTATCTGACGATCGAACATACAGGGCCGATTCCACTGGAACTGCGTCCGCTGATCGGCAACCGCATTTACGGTTGTGACGACTGCCAGTTGGTCTGTCCCTGGAACAAATTTGCCCGCCGCAGCGCCTTGCCGGACTTTGACGAACGCGCCGGTTTGGGCAGCGCCGCGCTGGTGCAACTGTTGGCGTGGAGCGAGGCCGACTTTTTACGCATGACGCAGGGCAGCGCCATCCGGCGCATCGGCCATGTGCGCTGGCTGCGCAACCTGGCGGTGGCTGCCGGTAACGCGCTGCGCCAGCGTGATGACCATGGTTTGCGCTCGGCGCTTAACGGGCTCTTAGAGCATGACAGCGACCTGGTGCGCGAGCACGCCGCCTGGGCGCTGCAGGCTTAGACCAGCACCAGCGGCAGCAACACGCCCAGCGCTACGCTCAGGCTGAGCATGCCCAGCAGCGTGGACAGCGTCACCAGGCTGCCCACGTATTCGCCGTCGTAGCCCATGCGGGCCGCCAGCACATAGCAGGTGGCTGCGGTGGGCATCGCGGCAAAAGCCAGCAAAACCATGGCCTGGGTTTTATCCAGCGCAAACACCGTCGCCATGATGGCCGCCAGCACCGGCGCCACCACATGGCGGATGGACAGCACGGCCACTGCCAGCGTTTTAGCTTGCGCCAACGCGCCAAAGCGCATGCCCGCGCCAGCAGCCATCAAGCCCAGAGCCAATGCGGCCGCACCCATGCGCGCAAAGGTTGGTTCAATCCAGGCCGGAACGCTCAGGCCCATCAAGTTGGCGCCCAGGCCGCAGGCCGTGGAAACAATCAAGGGGTTGCGCATGATCTCGCCCAGCAGGCCCCGGTCGGTGTGCCGCGCCATAGACCACACGGCGGTGGCGTTGAACAGTGGCACGAAGATGCCGATCAGCAGCGCGATCAGCAGACTGCCCTGCGGTCCGGCCAGGCGCTCGACCAAGGCAATGGCCACAAAGGAGTTGAATCGAAACCCCACCTGCGCGCTTGCCGCATGCAAGCGCAGCGGCATATAGCCCTTGAGGCCGGGAATGAAAGGGAGCAGCAGCGACAGCGCCACGCCAATCGCTGCCGCGAAAAAAGCCGCCGCCAGCAAATGCGACGCTTCCGCGATATGCACCGGGCTGCGCATGATGGAGTTGAACAACAGTGCCGGGAACAACAGGAAATACACCAGGTTGTCCACCTGCTCCCAGACCCGCCGGTTGAGCGCGGTGTAGCGGCACACCAGGTAGCCACACAAAATCAAGGAAAAATCCGGTACCAGCAGTTGCGCGTAATTCATTGGCTTGAGGATAGCAGCGGCCCGAAGCTTGCTAACCTTGGCACCATGCGCGGCCACCATTCCAAAGCACTGAACCCAGCCCAACGCACCGCGGGCCCGGGCGCAAGCCAGCCCGAGGTGGACGCGTTCGTGGACCATTTGTGGCTGGAGGCGGGCCTGGCCAAAAATTCACTCGACGCGTACCGGCGCGATTTGTCGATTTATGCCGCCTGGCTCGATGGGCGCGCGTTGCGTAGCAGCACCGAGGCCGATGTGCAGCGCTTTTTCTCCAGCCAGCATGCCCATACCAAAGCCACCACGGCCAACCGACGCCTGACGGTGCTCAAGCGCTATTTCCGCTGGGCGCTGCGCGAAGGCGCGATGCAGAGCGACCCGACGCTCAAGCTGCAAGCGGCCAAGCAGGCCCTGCGCGTGCCCAAGACCTTGAGTGAATTCCAGGTCGAGGCCTTGCTGGCCGCGCCCGACACGGAAACGCCGCTGGGCCTGCGGGACCGCACCATGCTGGAGCTGATGTACGCCAGCGGCCTGCGCGTCAGCGAGTTGGTGGGCCTGTCCCTGCTCAACGTGGGTCTCAACGACAACGTGCTACGCATTCTGGGCAAAGGATCTAAAGAGCGGCTGGTGCCCTTTGGCGAAGTCGCCGCGCAATGGCTCACACGCTACCTGGATGGCGGACGCGCAGCGCTGCTGGGTGCGCGCCAAAGCAAAGATTTATTCATCACCACCAAAGGCGCGCGCGCCGGTAGTGCGATGACGCGGGAGATGTTCTGGCAAAACGTGAAACGCTATGCGCTGCTCGCAGGCATCCACCAGCCTCTGTCACCCCACACGCTGCGCCACGCCTTTGCCACGCACCTGATTAACCACGGCGCGGACCTGCGCACCGTGCAGCTCTTGCTGGGTCATTCGGATATTTCCACCACCACCATCTACACCCATATTGCGCGCGAAAGGCTGGCGCAGTTGCACGCCAAGCACCACCCGCGCGGCTAGCGCGGGTCCTCGACTAGGGGCGCCCGATGGCGCGGGCGGTGAATACGGCTTCCATCAGCCCCCGGTCATCAACGGCGTTCGGGTAATGGGTTTTGCGCACGCTCAACTCCACTTCCGGTTGCGCGGCACCCATGGATTGAACGGCTTGCAGCGCGGCCTGCTCGGCAGCAGCGCCCGCCGCAGCCAGGGCTTGCTCGGCGTTGGTAAAGCTTTGCGTCAAGGCTGCACCGGTGACACGGAACATGCCGCTGCCATCGCCATGCACTTCGGCCACCGCCGTGTAGGCCACGACGCCCGTCGCCGCGCCCACCGCATTGGCCACATCGCAATGCGGCGGAAAGACCACCTCGCAATCCAGCCTGCGCGCCAGTTCGCCGTAAAACACTTTCACCGGCCCGCCCACCGCTACGACCGGCACGGCGGGCCGGATGCTAATGCGCGCCAAGCCCAGGGTCTGCTCGCCATTGCAGATGGCGTTGCTGATGCGGTCTTCGGGCAGGGTAAAACCCAGCGCGGTGTCCAGGATCACGCGGGCGCTCAGCCGCACGGTCTCGCTCCAGACCGCGTGGGCGTAGTCCCTTGTGCGCTCGGGCGTGGGCATCTTCATCTCGCGCAATCGGCAACCCAGTTGCGCGGCCATGTAAGCCGCCGGGCGCGACCAGTTGGCTTGCAGGTCCAGCACGTGCCCCGCATCAGAGGGCGTGAAACCCGCAACTTGAATCAAGCCTTTGCGTTGCAGCGCCGTGATCGCCCGCTGTGCGCTCATCGATGTGGCCAAGGCCCGCAAGGGCTGCGGGCCGGGACGCACCAGGCGCAGCAGCTCGGCCTCCCGGGGTGACAACTCGTCGCCGACGCGGGGCGCGGTTGCGCCAAAGGGCAGCAACACAAAGCGCCCGTGCATGGAGCCGCCGCCGTCCACGTCGGCCAGATCGGCCTCCAGCAGCGCCAGGGTTTCGGGGAAGCGCGCTGCCAGCAGCGAGACGGGCACGATGCGCTGCGGCCGGATCTCCAGCCGCCCGTTGGCGGCCAACGCCACCTCGCTGTCGCCGCCCAAGCCGATGGTGCGCACGTCAATCGCCCGCACCATGGTGCGCCAGCCGCCGACCTCGGCACCGTCCAGGTTCACGCGCGGCAGGCCGTCGACCAGCGCGCCCACGTCGGTGGTGGTGCCGCCCATGTCGGAGAGGATGAAGTTGTCCAGGCCGCTGAGCCAGCGCGCGCCCACCAGGCTGGCTGCCGGGCCCGAGAGCACGGTCTCAATCGGCCGCTTGGCCACGCTTTGCGCCAGCGCCAGCGTGCCGTCGCCCTTGACGATCATCAGCGGGCAGACGATGTGCAGCTGTTCCATGGCGCGCCCGACTGCATCGATCAAATGCGTGACCCTGGAGATGAGCCGCGCGTTCAGGGTCGCGGTGAGTGCGCGCCGGGGCGCGTCCAGGCTGGACGACAACTCCGTCGAGAGCGTGACCGGCTTGCCGCAGCGCTCCACGATGCGCGCGCGTGCCTGCTGCTCATGCGCCGGATTGCGCACCGCAAACGCAGCGGCCAGGGCAAAGGCGTCAACCTGCGGCGCCATGCGGTCGATGGCCGCATCCAGCGCTTCCAGGTCCAGTGGCGCAGCCGTTTCGCCGTTGTGGTCGTGCCCACCGGCGATGCGCTCCACCGCCATGCCGGGGAATGCCTTGGCAATGCCGGTGCGCTCGGCCATGGCCGCGTCAAAGCCGATCAGCAGCACGCCGACCGCGCTGCCATGGCCCTCGACCACGGCGTTGGTGGCCAGCGTGGTGGATACCGAGACCAGCGCAATGTCCTGCGGCCGCAGGCCCGCGGGCAGGGCGGCAATCGCCTGGGCAATTGCGTCGCCCACGCCCAGCGCCAGATCGCCTTTGGTGGTGATGGACTTGGCGGTGGCGATCACGCGCTGGCTACTCGCCTCGATGATGGCGGCGTCGGTGTAGGTGCCGCCGGTGTCGACGCCAATCAGGTACTGCGGGGCGGAGGACGGCGAAGCGGTGGGGTGCATGACGGGGGCAAAGCTGCGTATTGTGATGGCTCGCCAAGGGCAGGGCTTTCCCGATTTGACAGCCGACCCAGGCGGCGCTACGGTTACCCTATGAAAACCATACGCCGCTTCCCCCGCACCGTCACCGAAACCCCCAACCTCTTTATCCCCCTGCGCGACGGCACCCGGCTGGCCACCCGGGCCTGGATGCCGGTTGATGCGCCCAAGAAACCGGTGCCGGTCATTCTGGAGTACCTGCCTTACCGCAAGCGCGACGGCACCATCGTCCGCGACGCGCTCACCCACCCCTATCTCGCCGGCCACGGTTACGCCTGCCTGCGGGTGGACATGCGTGGTAACGGGGATTCGGATGGCCTGATGCACGATGAATACACCGAGCAGGAACTGGCCGACGCGGAGGAGGTGATCGCCTGGGCCGTGGCCCAGCCCTGGAGCACCGGGCGCGTGGGCATGATGGGTATTTCCTGGGGCGGCTTCAACAGCCTGCAAGTGGCTGCGCGGCGTCCGCCGGGCCTGCAGGCCATCATCACCCTGTGTTCCACCGTGGACCGCTACAGCGACGACATCCACTACAAAGGCGGCTGCGTGTTGGGTGAGAACCTGGGTTGGTCGGCCACCATGCTGGCCTACTCTTCGCGGCCGCCGGACCCGGCCATCGTGGGCGAGCGCTGGCGCGCCATGTGGCTGGACCGGCTGAAGCACGAGCCGCTGCTGGCCATTCCCTGGCTGCAGCACCCGCACCGTGACGCGTACTGGAAGCACGGCTCGGTGGGCGAAGACATCGGCGCGATCCAAGCCGCCGTGCTGGCCGTGGGCGGCTGGAACGATGCCTATACCAACGCGGTCTCGCAACTGGTCGATACGGTGCAAGCGCCGGTCAAAGGCATCGTCGGCCCCTGGGCGCACAAATACCCGCACTTCGCCGTTCCCGAGCCGCGCATCGGCTTTTTGCAGGAAGCTTTGCGCTGGTGGGACCGCTGGCTTAAAGACAAGGCCACGGGCGTGGAGTCCGACCCCGCACACCGCACCTACATCATGGACCTGCAGCCACCCGGCGGCAGCATCAGCCAGGTGCCCGGCCGCTGGGTTGCCGACAAAGCCTGGAGCGGCCCCCATGTGACCCGCCTGCCGCTCTTTCTGAACAGCAGCGGCCTGGGCGAGAGCGCGGAAAAGACCACGCGGCGCAGCATCTGCTCGCCCCAGCACACGGGCGCGGACAGCGGCGAGTACTGCATCATCTGGCTCGGCCCCGAATTCCCCGGCGACCAACGGCAGGATGATTCCGGCTCTTTGACTTTTGACGG
>CANFTU010000106.1 GCA_947450005.1 Comamonadaceae bacterium
CCATCAAGCCGCGTTGATGTATTTGGGACTGGTGTTGTTCTTCATCACTTTTGTCATCCTGTCGCTGTCCAAGTTGTTACTTGCGCAGCTGCGAAAAGGTGAAGGATCTCAATCATGAGCATCGCGACTACTGCAGCCACCACGCGCCAGCGGGCGGAAAAGTTTGCCCAGCGCAAGCGCGTCAATCAAGTTGCCAGCGTCTTGGCGCTAGCCGCTATGGCCTTTGGTTTGTTCTGGCTGTTCTGGATTTTGTTGCAGACGCTGGTGCTGGGTATTGAGGGGCTGTCCTGGGCCGCTTTGAGCCAGATGACGCCGGGTCCTAATGAAGAAGGTGGATTGCTCAACGCGATCTATGGCTCAGCATTGATGGTTGCGCTGGCCACCTGCATCGGTACGCCGATAGGCGTACTTGCCGGCATTTACCTGGCGGAGTTTCACACCAGCGGATGGCTGGCGACCGTGACCCGATTCGTGAACGACATTCTGCTGTCGGCGCCTTCTATCGTGATCGGCCTGTTTGTGTACTCGGTTGCGGTGAACCCGTTTCATACATTCTCCGCCTTTGCCGGGGTGTTGGCCTTGGCACTGATCGTGATCCCGGTCGTGATTCGTACGACAGAGAACATGCTTCAGCTCGTACCACCTGGCTTGCGTGAAGCTGCCTATGCGCTGGGTGCGCCCAAGTGGAAGGTGATTCTCAGCATCACGCTGAAGGCTGCCCGCGCCGGCGTGATCACCGGTGTGCTGTTGGCCGTAGCGCGGATTGCGGGCGAAACTGCGCCCTTGCTGTTCACGGCGCTGAGCAACCAATTCTGGACATCCAGTCTGGGGCAGCCCATGGCCAGCCTGCCGGTGACCATTTTCAAATTCGCCATGAGCCCTTATGAAAACTGGCAAAAGCTCGCATGGGCGGGGGTATTTTTGATTACCTTGGCAGTTCTGGTTTTAAACATCGCGGCCCGGGTGTTAACCCGCAGCAAGTCCTGAGTACGCCTGCCGGCCCTCTATTCGCCCACCCTTTTTATAGTGTTGCCCCATGTTACCTACCAATAGCCCAACGACAGCCACCAAGATTGCGGTTCAAAACCTGAACTTCTATTACGGCAAGTTCCATGCGTTGAAGAACATCAACCTGGCCATACCCGAGGGGCGGGTGACGGCTTTTATCGGCCCCTCCGGATGCGGCAAGTCCACCCTGCTGCGGGTCTTCAACCGCATGTTCGCTTTGTATCCGGAGCAGCGGGCCGAAGGCGAGGTGTTGCTCGACGGCGAGAACATCCTGACCAGCAAAGAGGATGTGGCGCTGTTGCGCGCCAAGGTCGGCATGGTTTTTCAGAAGCCCACGCCGTTTCCCATGTCTATTTTCGATAACGTCGCATTCGGCGTGAAATTGTTCGAAGACCTGAGCGCCACGGATATGGAAGAGCGTGTCGAATGGGCCTTGCGCAAGTCTGCGCTGTGGACTGAAGTCAAGGACAAGCTGCATCAAAATGGATCCAGCCTCTCCGGCGGGCAGCAGCAGCGGCTGTGCATTGCCCGGGGCATCGCCATCAAGCCCGAGGTCTTGTTGCTCGACGAACCGTGTTCGGCGCTGGACCCGATCTCCACCGGCAAGGTGGAGGAATTGATTGTGGAATTAAAAAATGACTACACCGTGGTCATTGTGACCCACAATATGCAGCAGGCCGCGCGTTGCAGCGATTTCACCGCCTACATGTACCTGGGCGATTTGATTGAATTTGGTGCGACTGAACAAATGTTTTTCAAGCCACAACGCAAAGAGACCGAAGACTACATTACCGGACGTTTTGGTTGATTAGTTCTACCGGATTAGCCGCTCAACGAACCGCCAATTAGGAACCAACATGCCAGATAAGCACTTATCCACCCAGTTTGACAGCGAACTCACGGCTGTCTCCGCCGAGGTCATGGAACTCGGCGGCCTCGTGGAGGCGCAAATTCTTCACGCCATCATGGCCTTGTCTGAATTTGATGTGGAGATTGCGCAGCGCGTGATGCGCAACGAAGCCCGCGTGAACGAAATGGAAGTAGAGATTGACCGCGATATCTCCAGCATCATCGGGCGCCGTCAGCCCACCGCGCGCGATTTGCGCTTGCTGATTGCCATTGCAAAAACCACGGCTAATCTGGAGCGCGCCGGCGATGAAGCCGAAAAGATTGCGCGCATGGTGGTGTCCATCATCAACGACGGCGCACCCCGCTCGTTGCCTTCGTTGGAACTGCGCGTTGCGGCCGATCTGGCCTCAGGCCTGCTGCGCAAGGCGCTCGACGCATTCGCCCGTCTTGATGTGGATGTCGCTTTGAGCATCTTGAAGGAAGACGATTTGATCGACAAAGAGTTTGACGGTTTTGTACGCAAACTTGTGACCTACATGATGGAAGATCCGCGCAAGATTTCCGCGAGCTTGGATTTGCTGTTCCTGGCCAAGGCCCTGGAACGTATTGGTGATCACGCCAAGAATATTGCGGAGTTCATCATCTACGTGGTCAAGGGTGCAGACGTGCGTCACACCCCGATTTCAACGATTGAGTCAGTTATCAAATGAGAAGCATGCCCGCGGTTCTGGTGGTGGAAGATGAGCCGGCCATCGCCGAGCTGATTGCCGTCAACTTGCGGCACAACGGGTTCCGTCCGACCTGGGCGATGGACAGTGCGTCCGCACAGCGGGAAATTGACGCCGCGGTTCCCGACTTGATTCTTTTGGACTGGATGCTGCCCGGTGAAAGCGGACTTTCCCTGGCGAAGCGGTGGCGGGCGGAGCCCCGAACCAAAGAGGTTCCGGTCATCATGCTCACGGCGCGGGGCGACGAGATGGACCGCGTGGCCGGTTTGGACGCCGGCGCGGATGACTATATGGCCAAGCCTTTCTCGACCAAAGAGTTGCTGGCCCGGGTGCGCGCGGTGTTGCGCCGTCGTGGTCCTGACTTGTCCAAGGAGCGATTCACCGTAGCCGGCCTGACCTTGGACGCCGACACGCACCGTGTCAGTTACCTGGGCGAACCTTTGAAGCTCGGGCCGACCGAGTTCAAGCTGCTGCAGTATTTCCTGGGACATGCCGAGCGCGTGCACAGCCGTGGCCAGTTACTGGATAAAGTCTGGGGCGACCACGTCTACATCGAAGAGCGAACTGTGGACGTGCATGTGAAGCGTCTGCGCGAGGCCCTTGGAGCCGCCGGCGCCATGGTAGAGACGGTGCGAGGTGCCGGGTACCGCCTCACGGCAAAGCCAGCAGCGGTTGAAACGTCGATGGCTGCCAAAGCCGGGGCCTAGGGTCTGTCGGGCAACTCAAGCTTGGACAGACTGCTGGCCAGACTGGTCTGGCAGGTGCTGCTTGCCGCTGGCGCAACGGTGCTGGCCCGCTATTTTTTGCCGATCGAGATGCCGTGGTTCAGCCTGTGGTTGGGGCTGTTCTGCGCGATCACGCTGGCCACCCAGGTGGTCGATGCCAAGCAGGTTGCGCGTCTCGTGGAATGGCTACGAACACCGGATGCGCCGCTGCCCAGGCGCTTATCGGCGCAATGGATGGAGCTGGCCAGCTATGTGATCCGTCAGCGGCGTAAGCACAAAGACCGACTCGCGCACAGCGACAAGCGTCTGGAGGATTTTCTTGCAGCGATGCAGGCCTCGCCCAATGGCGTGGTGCTGCTGGACGCGGATGATCGTATCGAGTGGTTCAACCAGACGGCTGCTCAGCATTTCGATTTCGATGCCCGGCGCGACGCGCAGCAGCATTTTACGAATCTGGTACGGGACCCGATCATCGCCGCCTATTTCGCAGCCCGCGATTTCCAGCATGGTGTGTTGATTGCCGGGCGCTCTCCTGCGCGCTCTTCGGTACAACGCATTTCGGTGCAGCTGCATGTGTACGGCCAGAGTCGCAGCCTTTTGTTGTCGCGCGACGTGACAGCCATTGAGCAAGCGGAGGCTATGCGCCGTGACTTTGTTGCCAATGTGTCGCACGAAATTCGCACACCGCTCACCGTCCTGGGCGGCTTTGTCGAGACCTTGCAAACCTTGCAACTGAGCGACGAAGAGCAGGTTCGCTATCTTGACCTGATGTCGCAGCAGGCGTCACGTATGCAATCGCTGGTGGACGATTTGTTGACCCTCTCCAAACTCGAGGGCAACCCGTTTCCAGCAGACCACGGATGGGTTCGCGTGGGTTCGCTGATGCGCCAATGCGCTGACGAGGGGCGCGCTCTGTCCAATCTGGTCTGGGGTAACGCGCAGGCAATCCATGTGGATTTCGACGCGGATGATGAAATTACCGGATCGGAGACCGAGTTGCACAGCGCCTTGTTCAACCTGGTGGGTAACGCAGTCCGCTATACCCCGGCGGATAAATCGATCCGGGTGACGTGGAGCCGCGACACGGGCGGGCAAGGTGTTCTGACGGTGACTGACCAGGGCATCGGGATCGCGCCGGAACATATCCCCCGCTTGACCGAACGTTTTTACCGCGTGGATAGGAGCCGCTCGCGCGAGACCGGGGGAACTGGTCTGGGGTTGGCCATTGTCAAACATGTACTGCAGCGCCACGACGCGGAGCTGAAAATTGAAAGCACACCGGGATCGGGTTCGTCGTTTCGGATGGTGTTTCCCGCGCACCGGGTGCGGGCGGACGCAAGCCGCTCAGCGGCGCTGGTAAAGCACGACTGAGTCGCGGTACACCACAAAGTGGCTGATGACCGCAGACAGCCGCCATTGCGTCAAATCCACTTGTGTTTCGGTTTTGTTGTCCTCGCCCACAGCTTGGACGAGTAACCAGGGGCAGCTCTCCAATTGCCAAGGGCCGGCCAGTTTGACTTGACCGTACCACCGAAGGGCAGCGATCTCGTGGCGATCCAACCCGACCGGTTGCACGCATTGGCCATCCGGAATGCTGCGTTGCACCTGCTCTGCAAGCCCCCGGTAGCTTTGGGCAAAGTCCAGCAGGGGCATCCACAGGGTGGCCAGCAACAGCCAGCACAAGGTCGCACCGCCCGCTGGCAAAACCAGTGTCTTCCAAATGGCGGTACGGTGGCGTCCGCTGCGCCAGCGCACCAATGCGCCCCAAGCACCGCTGACTGCCAACGCGAGGATCAGCTCCCACCCGACGATACGGGGCACATAGTCCGGTAACAGGCGCGCCACATTGGCAGCAGGTGCCGCTGGAACCCCCGTATGCATGGCGACCCAGACCACCCAGATGATGATGCCGCAGACCGAGAAAAACAGGACGGCGAACCAATCCATCAGCGCAGCCATTTGCCGGTTCATGGTGACCAGCGAAAAAGCAGCCAGCGCCGCAAGGGGCGGCAGCGCCAACAGCAAGGTGGTATCCGCGTTATCCAAGCGCAGGCTGGCCAGGCAGATGACGACGACACAATACAAGGGCCAGGCAAGGTGGCGGTTGCTGCTCCAGTCCCGCAGCTGGCGGCGCCAACTCCACAGCGCCCAGACACTGATGGGCCAGGCCGGCCACATGAACCAGACCAGCATTTGCAGGTAGCCGTTCCACTGAACCTCGGCCAGCACAAACGGATAAGCGGGCGACTGCCACAGCCCCCCGGCGTGGGCAACCAAGCCGCATGCCACGCTGCAGGCAGCGATCAGCCAAAGGCCTTGTGAGTCTTGCAGCGGGATATCGTCCGCCTGCGCTGCCTGCGCTGCCTGGGCTTGCCGCCATTCCAGCACCGCCCCCCCGATTCCCAGCATGATGCCCAATTCAGGCGCTCCACACAGGGTCAGGCCCAGTACGCCGGTGCTGACCGCAAGCGTGCCCTGCCACTGCCGATACGGGCGGATGCAATAGCCCAGGAACAGCAGCGCAGCAAGGGCCAGCTGTGCGACCGCCGGCGTGGCTTCGTGGCCCAGCTTGGCCAGGCCCAGGCAGGCGATCAAGGCGAGCAGCCCGCCGTCCGCCAGCGCTCTGGCGTAGTCCTTGGGTTTGGCTTCGCCGCCGAAAGCAAAGGGCACCGGCTGGGCTGCGCGCGCGCGCGCCAAGTAGTAACTGCCGTACCAGGTGCAAGCCAGTGCCAGCACCAGCAACACCATGAAAGGCAGGCGTGCCGCCATATCCGGGGGTACTGCGGGCGTTAGCAGCTTCAAACTGGCCGCACCCAGCCAATAGGGTAGCAAACCAGGATGTTCGGTTGGCATCCCAGCCAAGGTCGGTTTGAGCCAGCTGCTGTGGCCCCGGGCGATTTCGCCCATGTGCGCCACCGAAACGACATCGTCATTGCGCCAGGCGTCCCGGCCGACAAATCCCGCCAAGACATAGACCGCACAAACCAGCATCAGCACCGAACGGGCGAGCCTGCGCACAGCGTCCTGAGAAACAAGTGCCGGGCTGGTGGGGCTCATGGTCGATGGCGGATAGGCATGTCAAAAGAAAAAAGGCAACGCGGAAAACCGGGTTGCCTTCGTTGGTCGGGTTGTGGCCATCCGGTTCGGATGAAGCCACTGCCGCTGTGTTTATTTGACGGCAGTCTTCCCGAACCGGTTGCGGAAGCGCTCCACACGGCCGCCCATGTTGTCTACCGACTTCTGGGTTCCGGTGTAGAAAGGATGCGATTCGCTGGATGTATCCAATTTGTACAAGGGCAACTCGCGGCCGTCGTCCATTTTGATCATCTCTTTGGTGTTGGCGCAGGACCGTGTCACGAACTTGAAGTTGTTGGACAGGTCGAGGAAACAGACCTCGCGGTAGTTGGGGTGAATGCCGTCTTTCATGATGTGCTCCATCGCTTGCGCCAGCCGCATCGGGCCCTCGGGCAGAAACTGCCCAATCCCAAGTCCGTTGTACTTAGCGCGAAAAGCTTTCGATTATAGGTGTTTAGGTGGTGGCGCGGTCTGCAGGCCTCAGCCGCCGCGTCGCATCATGTCAAAAAACTCGCTGTTGGTCTTGGTTGCACGCATCTGCTTGAGCACCATTTCCATGGACTCCACCTCATCCATGCTGTAGAGGAACTGACGCAGGATTCGGGTTTTTTGCAGAATTTCGGGTTGCAACAGGAGTTCTTCGCGACGCGTTCCGCTGCGGTTGAGCTGGATGGAGGGGAAAACGCGCTTCTCATACAGGCGGCGATCCAGATGGATTTCCGAATTGCCGGTGCCTTTGAATTCTTCGAAGATCACCTCGTCCATGCGGCTACCCGTGTCGATCAGAGCCGTGGCGATGATAGTCAGCGATCCACCTTCTTCGACGTTGCGCGCCGCGCCCAGGAAACGCTTGGGCCGCTGTAGCGCATTGGCATCCACGCCGCCGGTCAGCACCTTGCCGCTGGACGGAACCACATTGTTGTAGGCCCGGGCCAGCCGGGTGATGGAGTCCAGCAGGATCACCACGTCCTTCTTCAACTCGACCAGGCGCTTGGCGCGCTCAATGACCATCTCAGCAACGTGCACGTGCCGCGCGGCAGGTTCGTCGAAGGTCGATGCGATGACCTCGCCCTTGACGGTGCGTTGCATCTCGGTGACCTCTTCGGGGCGCTCGTCGACCAGCAACACCATCATGTGGATGTCGGGGTAGTTGGCCGAAATCGCGTGCGCGATGTGCTGCATCATCACGGTCTTGCCGCTTTTCGGCGGTGCAACCAGCA
>CANFTU010000107.1 GCA_947450005.1 Comamonadaceae bacterium
GAGAAAGTCATCGAAGCCTACCTGGGCGCACCCGCCGCCTGACCCCCGACACCAAGGATTTACCGCCATGTTGAGCATTCAAAACCTGGAAGCCGGATACGGCAAGGTGCAGGTCTTGCACGGAATTTCGCTGACCGTACCCAAGGGAAAAGTCGTCACCTTAATCGGCTCCAACGGTGCCGGAAAAACCACCACCATGCGCGCCATCTGCGGCATGGTCAAACCGGGCGGAGGTGAGATCAGCCTCAACGGCAAACGCATCGACGGTTTGGAGTCCTACACCATCGCCAAATTGGGACTGGCACATTCGCCCGAAGGCCGCCGCGTGTTTGCCACCATGTCGGTGACGGACAACCTGATTCTGGGCGCTTTCCCGCGCCTGACCGGCAGTCGCCCCAAAGGTGATGTGGCGGGTGATCTGGAGCGCGCCATGGAGTTGTTTCCCCGCTTGAAAGAGCGACGCAACCAACTGGCCGGCACATTGTCGGGCGGTGAGCAGCAAATGCTGGCCATGGCCCGCGCAGTCATGCTGAACCCGGACATTGTCTTGCTGGATGAGCCGTCCATGGGGCTTGCCCCCATCCTGGTTGAAGAGGTATTTCGCATCATCAGCGACCTGAAATCGCGCGGCGTCACGATGCTGCTGGTGGAGCAATTCGCGGCAGCGGCGCTGAAAGTCGCCGATTACGGCTACGTCATGGAAAACGGACGCATCTCGGTACATGGCGATGCGGCCAAATTACGCGACGACCCCGCGGTCAAAGCGGCGTACCTGGGCGGCGGGCACTGAGATCGTTCTCTGCCCCTAAAATGGACGGCTGACGTTTCCCCAGCAGCCTGTTCATAGAAAGACGCTCCCATGACCGCTATGCCGCCCTCCATGTCCGACCGCGACGGCAAAATCTGGATGGATGGCCGCATGGTCGATTGGCGTGACGCCAAGATCCACGTGCTGACCCACACTTTGCACTACGGCTGCGGCGCATTTGAGGGCGTACGCGCCTACAACACGGTCAACGGCACGGCGATCTTCCGTCTGCAGGAACACACCGAGCGCCTGTTTAACAGTGCCAAGATCCTGCGCATGAACATCCCTTTCTCCAAAGAAGAAGTGATGCAAGCGCAAAAAGATGTGGTGCGCGAAAACAAGCTGGAGAGCTGCTACCTGCGCCCGCTGACCTGGATTGGCGACCGCAAGCTCGGCGTATCGCCCAAAGGCAACACCATCCATTTGATGGTCGCCGCTTGGCCCTGGGGCGCCTATCTGGGCGAAGAAGGCATGCAACGCGGCATCCGCGTCAAGATTTCCAGTTACACCCGCCACCACGTCAACATCACCATGACGCAAGCCAAGGCGGTGTCGAACTACACCAATTCCATCCTCGCCAATATGGAAGCCACCGATGACGGCTACGACGAAGCCATGCTGCTTGATGCCAGCGGTTTTGTTTCCGAAGGCGCGGGCGAGAACCTGTTTGTCATCAAGGACGGCGTGGTCTACACCCCGGACCTGTCGGCCGGTGCACTCAACGGCATCACCCGCAACACGGTGTTCCACATCTGCAAAGACCTGGGGCTCGAATTGGTGCAAAAGCGCATCACGCGCGACGAGGTGTACATCTGTGACGAGGCCTTCTTCACCGGCACTGCAGCAGAAGTCACGCCGATCCGCGAGCTGGACCGCATCCCTCTGGGCGCCGGTTCACGCGGCCCTATCACCGAGAAAATCCAGTCGGCATTTTTCGATATCGTCAACGGACGCAACCCGAAATACGCGCACTGGCTCGCCCACGTCTGAACCCCAAGGCCATGTCCAAACAAGCCCCTGTTATCGAGGTCCTGGCAAAAGATCTCAATCCGCAAGGCGGCGTCTTTTGCCCCAGTCCCCTGGCCGGCATGAAAACCTGGAACACCCATCCCAAGGTCTACCTCGATATCGCCCGGGAAGGGCATGGTAAGTGCCCGTACTGCGGCACGGTGTACCAGCTCAAAGCCGGGGAACATGTCGACGCCCACCACTGATAAGCCTGCCGCGCCGTCGCGTGCCGGGTCCGCAGTGTGAAACCCTCTTTTCCCGCGCCCGCAGGGGCCGACACCCTGCTGATTGCCCCGCAGTGGATTGGCGACGCCGTGATGACCCAGCCCCTGTTGGCTGCCCTGCGCGCGCAAGGACAGCGATTGACGGTTGGCGCGCTCCCTTGGGTGGCGCCGGTGTACCGGGCGATGGCCGAAGTCCACCGGGTCATTGAATTTCCCTTTGCGCACGGCCGCCTGCAATTGTCTGAACGGCGCCAGTTGGCAAAGAGCCTGCGCGGGCAGTTTCAGCGCGCGGTCATTTGCCCGAACTCATTGAAGAGTGCGCTGCTGCCTTGGCTGGCCGGCATTGAACAGCGCATAGGCTACCGTGGCGAGGCCCGCTGGGGTCTATTGACCCACGCCTTGCCCAACCCGCCACGGCATGATCGCGGATCGATGGTGGCGCATTACCTGGCTTTGGGCGGTGCCCCGATTGCCCCCGCAAGCGAACAGCTGCGTCCCGTGCTGCATGTCCAGGCGGATGTCCGCATTGCGGTGCTGGGCAGTTGGGGCTTGCACGCCAACGGCTACTACGTCTTTGCACCTGGTGCGGAATATGGTCCCGCCAAGCGCTGGCCGGCACCGCACTTTGCCGAACTGGCAGGCCGTCTGGATGCACCGGTTGTGCTTCTGGGCTCAGCACATGAAGCGCCGCTATGCGATGAAATTGTGCGCCTGGCCCAGCGCGTGCGCGCCGGATCGTGTACCAGCCTGGCGGGACGCTCAGGGCTGGACGAATCGCTGGCACTGGTTGCCGGTGCCCGCGCGGTCGTGAGCAACGACTCCGGCCTCATGCATATCGCTGCGGCCTTGGGCACGCCACAGGTGGCACTTTTTGGCTCTTCGAATCCACGGCACACACCACCGCTGAGCAATACGGCACGGGTCTTGTGGCTCAAGGACGATGCTGCCTATATCCCGCCCCTCGACTGCGCGCCCTGCTACGCGCGTTCCTGCCCCCTGGGGCATACACGCTGCCTGCAGGATTTGACACCTCAGCGCGCGGCAGAAGCCCTGGCCACCTTGTTGTGAGCGGCGGGCGGCGTGGTCCAAACGGGCAAAAAAAAGCCACCCGGTAAGGGGTGGCTTGTAAAGGTCTCCGAAGAGACTTCGTTGGAACCGGTGCGCTGCTTGCGGGGTGTGTTTGGCTTTTGAGCGCGTTGACTGTGACAGCAGTTGCAGGGAATGTAGTTGTCACCTGGCCCCTCCTTGATCCCCCGGACGGGGGATATTTCGCGTTTTTCTGTACCTTTTTCCGTTGCGTCACGGCTCACAAAGCCATGGCGCGGCCCACGGGAAGGGTCAGCTCAAAACGGGCACCACCTTGCGGGTTGTTACTGCAACGCACCGAACCCCCGTGGCGCTCGGCAATGGCCTTGACCAAGGCCAGTCCTAACCCCACACCACCACCCGTTTCTGACACGCCGGGAAGCCGGTAGAACGGCTCAAAAACGCGTTGCTGGTATTCCATCGGCACGCCGGGCCCTTGGTCCATTACCGCAAGGCAAACCACCGCCGGACTTGTCGGCGGGGATGCGCGCAGTTCCAGAATCACACTGTGGGTCCCCTCGCCATCGTGGGGTGCGCGGCCGTGGCGCGACGCGTTTTCGAGCAAATTGCGCACCGCGCGGCGCAGCAGTTTGGGCACCCCCTGGACCTGCACCACCGCGTCCACACAATCCAAACGCGCGCCCGTATGCGCACATTCTTCGGCACACAGGGGCACCAGGTCGACCCGCTCCACCGCGCCCAGATCGGCCTGCTGAGCGTCCAGCCGGCTGGCTAACAAGATTTCGCCAATGAGTTGATCGAGCTCGCTGATGTTGCGCTCCAACTCCTGGCGCAGTGCGTCGCGCTCGCCACCGCCTTGCAGCAACTCCAGGCCCATGCGCAGGCGGGCAAGGGGGGAACGCAACTCGTGGGACGCATTGGCAAGCAGTGATTTTTGCGATTCCAACAACGCATCGCGCGCCTGCACCAGCGCCTCCAAGCGCTGCGCGGCATCATTGAAGCGCTGCGCCAAAAACGCCGCCTCATCATCCCCTTCGACGAGCGCGCGCACGCCCAGATTGCCGTCGCCCCAGGCCTCGACACTTTTCTGCAGGTTCTCGAGCCGCCGGGTCAAGCGCCGGACCACCGGGTAGGTTCCCAGCGCGACCGCCAAAGCGACCAAGCACAGCGCCGATACATAACCCATCGAGCCCATCCAGGGCCGCAGCTCGGGGCGCGGCATGTGCACATGCAACACCTGCCCGTCTTCCATCTGCACCAGAAATTCAGGGCCACGCCCGAACTGGCCAACCGGCAACGCACGGTGCTCTAAAGATTCTTCTCCAACCGCTTGCGCGCGGTGGTCCTTGTCGGCATCGGCATCTGTTTCGGCGGAATGCCAGTGGGATTGGGCCGACTCAGCCAGCGGACGCATGGCGGCCGCGCCCAGCACTTCGCCGGCGGCGTTGCGCAACACCACGTGGCGCAGCGGCGGATCCATGGTCATGCGCCACACCGTACCCACGGCCAGAGTCAACACGGCGATTGCCAGAACCACCGCCAGCCAGATCCGGAAATACAGCTTGCGGTGCATGGCTGCCACCTCAGTCTTGTTGCCGGGCGAAGGTGTAGCCGACGCCGCGCACGGTCAGGATGCGCTTGGGATTTTTGATGTCGTCTTCAATAGCCGCGCGGATGCGCCCCATATGCACATCAATGGAGCGGTCAAAGGCTTCGAGCTCGCGCCCGCGCACGGCTTCCATGATCTGGTCACGCGTCAGCACCCGCCCCGCGCGCTGCGCCAACGCCACCAGCAAATCAAACTGGTAAGCCGTCAGCACACAGGCAACGCCCCCCAGGGTGACGGTGCGCGCATCCCGGTCGATCTCGAGCCGGCCGAACTGCATTTTTCCCTGCATGCCATCGGTGAAGACCGTTCCCTGCCGACGCAAAATGGCCTTGATCCGGGCGAGCAGTTCGCGTGGCTCGAAGGGTTTGGCGAGGTAGTCATCCGCACCGATTTCCAGCCCCACGATGCGGTCCATCGGATCGCCCTTGGCCGTCAACATCAGCACCGGAACCCGGCCCGGGCCGTCGCCCATAGCGCGGATTGCGCGGCACAGCTCCAGTCCGTCCATATCCGGCAGCATCAAGTCCAAAATCACCAGGTCTATCGCCGGGTTGGCGCTTTGCAAAGCCGCCAGCCCGCTACGGCCGTCACCGGCTTTGCTAACCACGAAATGGTGTTGTTCCAGGTAACTCGCCAGCATGGCGCACAGGCGGGCGTCGTCGTCGATGATGAGTAAACGGGGGGTCATGGTTCAGTGTAGCGGTGCCCCCCAGGCGCAGGCGCAGCGCGCATGAAGCGTTGGAAAAGTTGTGTAAAGGCCCGCAACGCCGCAGGCCGGGGCCTTAGTCGCGTCGCAGTCGCTCGGCCAGCCAGATCAAGGCCAGCACCGGCACGCCGAGAAAGGCGGTGGCGGTGAAAAATTCCGCATAACTATGGGCGTCCACGTACTGCCCGGAAAAGCCGGCCAGAAATTTGGGGAACAGCAGCATGAGCGAACTGAACATGGCGTACTGCGTGGCCGAATACTGCACATTGGTGAGTGATGACAAATAAGCAATGAACGCGCTGGTGGCGATGCCGCTGGCCAGGTTGTCTGCGGACACCACGGCGATCAGCGCGTTCACATCGTGACCCTGGCCCGCCAACCAGGCAAACAGCAGATTGCTGGCCGCGCTCAATAGGGCACCGAGCATCAAAACGCGCATCACCCCCCAGCGCAGCGCCAGCACCCCGCCGATGAAAGCACCCAGCAGCGTCATCAGCACACCGTAAATCTTGGTGACCGCTGCGACCTCGTCTTTGGTGTAACCCATATCCACATAAAACGGGTTGGCCATGATGCCCATCACCACATCGCTGATCCGGTACGTCGCAATCAGCGCCAGTATGACCACCGCCTGCGTGCGGTAGCGCCCTACAAAATCGGCAAATGGCGCAAGCACCGCACCACGCAGCCAATCGACCAGGTTTTTGCTGGGTGCCAGTGGCAGCGCGGTCGGCTCTTTGGAGAACAGCACGGTGGCAACGCCGGGCAGCATGCTCAGCGCCATCGCCAGATAGGCGGTTTGCCAGGGCCCGTGCTGGTATCCGGCTGTATCGGGCGCCTCGGCGCGCGCCGCAATCCACAGCGCCCCGGCACCTGCCCAAATCATCGCGATGCGGTAGCCGGTCTGGTAGGTCGCGGCCAAGGCGGCCTGGTGGTCGCTGTCAGCCGACTCGATGCGGAAGGCGTCCAAGGCAATGTCCTGCGTGGCGGACCCCACAGCAACCGCAATGGCGCACCAGACTACCGGCATCAGCGACTGCTGCGGATCGGTCAGCGCCATGCCGATCAGCGCGGCCATGATGACCGCCTGCGCCAGCAACAACCAACTGCGCCTGCGCCCCAGGGCCCGCGTGAGGATAGGAATCGGCAGCCGGTCGACCATGGGTGACCAGACCCACTTGAACGCATAAGCCAGCCCGATCCAGCTCATGAAGCCGATGGTGGTGCGGTCGATGCCGGCCTCACGCAGCCAAAAGCTCAGGGTTCCAAATACCAGCAGCAGGGGCAGACCGGAGGAAAAACCCAGCGACATCATCCGCAGCGAAGCCGGCTCGGCATAGACCTTGAGACTTTGGAGCCAACCGGTGGCTGCAGATGGCGTGGGCTGTTCATGCATGGAAGGAATAATAGCGGTGTGAAACCCAGCCCTGATGCAGCCCGGAAAGCCGTGAACGCGGTACGCGCATGTGCGCTGGCGCTGGCTGTGGTCTGCGCCAGCTTCACAGTGGCCGCGCAGCAGCGCGAAGGTGTCAATGTGGGCAAGCGTTCCGCTTTCACCAACCTGGTTCCAGCCCAGGAGGTAGAAAAAATGGCCGGGCAGCAATACCGGCAGGTCCTGGAGCAGGCCGACAGCAAAAATGCGCTGGCACCGCCCGATAACGAAGAACTCAAACGGCTGCGCACCATCGCGCAACGGCTGATCCCCTTTGCCACGCCGTGGAACGAGCGCGCCAGCCAATGGCAATGGGAGGTGAACCTGATCGGCTCCAAGCAGATCAACGCCTACTGCATGCCGGGCGGCAAGATCGCGTTCTACACCGGCATCGTGCGCGCCCTGCAACTGACTGACGACGAAGCCGCGATGGTGATGGGGCATGAGATGGCCCACGCCCTGCGCGAGCACGCCCGCGAGCGCATGGGCAAGTCCACCGTGACAACCGGTGCAGCCCGTTTGGGCGGGGCCCTGTTATCCGGCTGGCTGGGTATCGATCCGAATCTGACCGATATGGTGGCGCAGCAGGGCGCCAACCTGCTCAATCTCAAGTTCAGCCGCGAAGACGAGTCCGAGGCCGACCTGGTGGGCATGGAGATCGCCGCGCGTGCCGGTTATGACCCGCGCGCCGGCATCACCCTCTGGGAAAAAATGGGCGCCAACAACAAAGGCGCGCCGCCGCAATGGCTGTCCAC
>CANFTU010000108.1 GCA_947450005.1 Comamonadaceae bacterium
GCCCAGCAAGCCAGTGTGCGCTTTGATAACGTGACGTTTGGCTACGACCCCAACCGCACGATCTTGCACGGCATCAGCTTTGACATCCCCGCAGGCAAGACGGTCGCGGTGGTTGGGCCCTCGGGTTCGGGAAAGTCCACTTTGGCGCGCCTGCTGTACCGCTTTTATGACGTGCAGCAGGGCAGTGTGCAGATCGCCGGGAAGGATATCCGAAGCCTGACCCAGATCAGCCTGCGCCAAGCCATCGGTATCGTGCCGCAAGACACCGTCTTATTCAATGACACCGTGGAATACAACATCGCCTATGGGCGCACCGGCGCCAGTCGGGAAGAGGTGCGCGCTGCGGCGCGCGCGGCGCGCATTGACAACTTTATCGAGAGCACGCCACTGGGGTATGACACCATGGTCGGGGAGCGTGGCCTCAAATTGTCGGGCGGCGAGAAGCAGCGCGTGGCCATTGCCCGCACCCTGCTCAAAGACCCGCCGGTTCTGATTTTTGACGAGGCCACCAGCGCGCTGGATTCCGCCAACGAGCGCGCCATCCAGGCCGAGCTCAACCGCGTATCGCAAAACAAAACCACTCTGGTGATTGCCCACCGCCTGTCCACGGTGGTGGATGCGCACGAGATTCTGGTGCTCGAGGCGGGCCATATTCTGGAGCGCGGTACCCACGCCGAGTTGCTGGCTACGCAGGGGCGTTATGCCCAGATGTGGGCCTTGCAACAAAGCACCGAATAGTCGCGCCCGCGCCCTTGCACTTGCAGCCACCCGTATTGAGCACAATCCCATCATGCCCCCATCGATTGATACCCTCACCCTGACCCGTCCCGACGATTGGCACTTGCATGTGCGCGACGGCGAGGCCTTGAATACCGTGGTGCCGCACACCGCCGCCCAATTCGGCCGCGCCGTCATCATGCCCAATCTCAAGCCGCCCGTGACTACGGCTGCGCAGGCGCTGGCCTACCGTAGCCGCATCGCCGCCGCCGTCCCGCGCGGTATGTCGTTTGAGCCGCTGATGACGCTGTACCTCACCGACAATTTGCCTCCCGCTGAAATAGCCCGCGCCAAAGACGCAGGCGTGGTTGCGCTGAAGCTCTACCCCGCCGGAGCCACCACCAACAGCGACGCCGGTGTCACCAATCTGCGCAAGACCTACCGCACACTCGAAGCCATGCAACGCGCCGGGCTGTTGCTGCTGGTGCACGGTGAAGTCACTTCGCCCGACATCGATTTGTTTGACCGCGAAGCCGTGTTCATCGACCAGCAGCTGATCCCGTTGCGCCGCGATTTCCCGGAACTCAAAATCGTCTTCGAGCACATCACCACGCGCGAGGCGGCCCAGTATGTGGAAAGCGCGGGCGCCTTTACAGCGGCCACCATCACCGCCCACCACCTGCTCTACAACCGCAACGCTATTTTTCTGGGCGGCGTGCGTCCGCACTTCTACTGCCTGCCGGTACTCAAGCGGGAGCTGCACCGCCAAGCCTTGGTGTCTGCCGCCATCAGCGGCGCGCCGCAATTTTTTCTGGGCACCGATAGCGCCCCGCATCCCGCACATCTGAAGGAACACGCCAGCGGTTGCGCCGGTTGCTACACCGCGCATGCAGCCATGGAGCTGTACGCACAGGCATTTGATGCAGCCGGTGCGCTCGATAAATTGGAAGGCTTCGCCAGCTTTTTCGGCGCGGATTTTTATGGCCTGCCGCGCAATAGCGGCCAGATTACCCTGCGCCGCGAAACCTGGACCCCACCGGCGAGTTTTGCCTTTGGCGCTGCTGAACTCAAGCCCCTGGCCAGTGGCGAGGCCTTGCAGTGGCGGCTGCAGAACTAGGGACCATTGACTGGGCCGCGCCCTGGCTGGCTCCGCTGCGGGCCACGGGTGAACCGCTTGCGCAGCGGGTGCTGCGCGGAGCGTCGTGCGCCCAGGCGCTGAATGCCGCACCCGCCAACTTGCTGTCCGCTGCGGGCGTGCATTTTGTGCCTCAAGCGGCTTTGCCTGCGCTTGAAGCCTATGAGGCATTTATTTTTCGCACCCGGCAGGTCCCCACACGCGACGGCTTGCATGATTTTTTCAACGGCTTGTGTTGGCTGCATTACCCCCAGACCAAAAACCGGCTGAACGCCTTGCAGGCTGCCCACATCGCGCACCACGGCATCGGTCCACAGCGCGGCGCCGCGCGCGATGCGCTGACCGTGTTTGACGAGAACGCCGCGTTTTTATCCGCACCCGATGCGCTGTGGGACGCGCTGCAGGCCAAAGCATGGGAGGTGCTGTTCGGACCGCTGCGTCCGCTGTGGGGGCAGGCGAACTTGGAATTATTTGGCCATGCCCTGCTAGAAAAATTGTGCAACCCGCGCAAACCTATCACCGCTCATGTGTATCGCGTGCGGCCTGCAGACGGCGCGGGTGTGCCGGTCGACAGCGCGGTTGCCGGCACCTTGAGCGCCGCATTACTGGAGTCCAAACCCTTTGCCCACTTGCCGGTTTTGGGCGTACCCGGCTGGTGCACCGCCAACAATGCGCCGGATTTTTACCGTGATGCGTCGGTGTTTCGCGCCGGAAAACCACAGTCCTTATATGTGATTACGCCGTAGGGCTTTTCGCGCACTGCGTAGGATGTGTGCGTGTTCTTTATATCTGAGGTCTCGATGAAACGAATCGTGTTGCTGGTGTTGACGAATGTGTTGGTTGTCGTGGTGTTGGGCGTGGTCGCAAGCCTGCTCGGCGTGAACCAGTATTTGACGGGCACCGGGCTCAATCTGGGCTTGTTGCTGGGCTACGCGCTGGTCATCGGTTTTGGCGGCGCATTCATCTCGCTCCTGATCAGCAAGCCCTTGGCGAAATGGAGTTCCGGTGTGCAGCTGATCGAGCAGCCGCAAAACGCTGACGAGGCGTGGGTTGTGCAAACGGTTCAAAGGCTTTCGCAACAGGCGGGCATCGGCATGCCGGAAGTCGGTATTTTTGAAGGCGAGCCCAATGCCTTTGCAACGGGCGCATTCCGCGATTCCGCGCTGGTGGCCGTATCCACCGGGCTGCTGCAGGGCATGACCCGCGATGAAGTGGAAGCCGTCCTCGGCCACGAAGTAGCCCACATTGCCAACGGCGATATGGTGACGATGACCTTGATCCAAGGCGTGATGAATACCTTTGTGGTTTTCTTGAGCCGCGTGATCGGTTATGCGGTGGACAGCTTTTTGCGCAAAAACGACGACGAGCGCAGCGGCCCGGGTATTGGCTACTACGTCACCACCATCGTGCTGGACATTGTTCTGGGCTTCGCCGCCGCCATGGTGGTCGCCTGGTTCAGCCGCCAGCGTGAATTCCGCGCCGATGCGGGCGCTGCGCAATTGATGGGCAAACGCCAGCCCATGATTGATGCGCTGGCGCGCTTGGGCGGGATGACGCCGGGCGAATTGCCCAAGAGCGTGGCGGCCTTCGGGATTGCGGGCGGCATAGGCCAACTGTTCTCGACCCACCCGCCGATTGAGGAGCGCATCGCCGCGTTGCGCGACGCGCGCTAAACAGACGCTGAAGGCGTGTCAAGCGAGGCATTGGCCAAGGCCAGCGCCTCGGCCACGCGGATGCCATCGACGGCTGCGGACAAAATGCCGCCGGCATAGCTGGCTCCTTCCCCGGCCGGATACAGGCCACGCACATTGCTGCTTTGCAGGTCTTCGCCGCGCGGAACTTTGAGCGGGCTGGAGGTGCGGGTTTCCACGCCGGTGAGCACCGCATCCGCCATATCAAAGCCTTTAATTTTTCGTCCGAACACGGGCAGGGCTTCGCGAATCGCCGCGATCGCGTACGCGGGCAGGCTGTGCGCCAGATCGGTCAGATGCACGCCCGGCCGGTACGAGGGCTGCACGGTGCCAAAGGCGGTTGATGCGCGCGCATCCAGAAAGTCTCCGACCAGTTGTCCCGGCGCCGCGTAACTTTCCCCGCCTTGCACATAGGCCGCTGATTCCAAGGTGCGCTGCAAAACAATACCGGACAAAGGATGCGCGCGGGTCGCGCTTGGCTTGGCACCGGCCAGCAGCGTCTGCGATTGCGCGGTATAGCGCGCGCCGTCTTCTGCGCCAAAGGCGGCAACCCAGCTGTCCAGGTCATGCGGGTAATCGCCCGGGTCGATGCCGACCACGACGCCGGCGTTGGCGTTGCGCTCGTTGCGCGAATACTGGCTCATGCCGTTGGTCACCACCCGCCCGGGCTCGGAGGTGGCTGCCACCACCGTGCCGCCCGGGCACATGCAAAAGCTGTAGACGCTGCGGCCATTGCTGGCGTGGTGCACCAGCTTGTAATCGGCCGCACCCAGCAGCGGGTTGCCGGCGTGGCGGCCCCAGCGGGCGCGGTCAATCACGCCTTGCGGATGCTCGATACGAAAGCCCACGGAGAAGGGCTTGGCCTGCATCGCCACGCCGCGTGCGTGCAACATGGCAAATGTGTCGCGGGCGCTATGGCCCAGCGCCATCACCACCTGGCGGGCTTCGATGTGGCGGCTGTTCCCGCTGGCCAGATCCAGCACCTGCAGGCCGCGCACCTGCTGCACGCCTTGATGGGTTTGCAGATGAACATCGATGACCTGCTGCCCGAAGCAGACCTCGCCACCCAGCGCGATGATGCGTGCGCGCAGGTTTTCCACCACGCGCACCAACTTGAAAGTGCCGATATGCGGATGCGCTTCCACCAGAATTTCAGGTGGCGCACCGGCTTTGACAAACTCCTCCATGACCTTGCGTCCTAAATGGCGCGGGTCTTTGATCTGGCTCCACAGCTTGCCGTCCGAGAAGGTGCCGGCCCCACCCTCACCGAACTGCACATTGCTGTTGGGATGCAGATGGTGCTTGCGCCATAAGTCCCAGGTGTCTTGCGTGCGCTGGCGCACCGGCGGGCCACGCTCGAGCACCAACGGCCTGAAGCCCATTTGCGCCAGCAGTAGCGCGGCAAACATACCGCAGGGGCCAAAACCCACGATCACCGGGCGCAAAGCCAACGTGGAAGGGGCATGCGCCACGGGGTGGTAGGCCATGTCGGGGGTCGCGCCGATATGCGGATGCCCGGCAACGCGTGCCAGGACCGCTTGTTCCAAATCGGCATGCAGTGTCACATCGACAATGAAGACCGCAACCACATCAGCCTTGCGCGCGTCGAAGCTGCGTTTGAAAACCTGCAGGTCGGTGATGTCGTGGGGTGCTACCCCTAGGGCCTGGGCGGCCAACGCACGCAGGGCGTCTATCGGTTGCGCCAGCGGAAGGCGGTCAGCGTCAGTTTCGCTGGGGGCGTCGGCAGCGCGCCGTGTGGCCACGGGCAGCGCTGCGAGCGGGAGTTTGAGTTCGGTCAGGCGGATCATGCGGGCTCGTGTTTATCAAGCAAGCCGGGATGATACGGTGCGCCTTTAGGCTGTGAGCATGCCCTTTTCTTCAATAAATGCAACCACCGTGTCCAGCCCGGTGAGTGTCTTGAGGTTGGTCATCACAAAGGGCTTGAGTCCTCTGGGTGTGGTGCGCATGCGCGTAGTGTCGGCATGCATCACATCCAGGTTGGCGCCCACGTGGGGTGCGAGGTCGGTCTTGTTGATGACAAACAAATCGCTTTTGGTGATGCCGGGGCCGCCTTTGCGCGGGATTTTTTCGCCCGCCGCCACATCAATCACATAGATGGTCAGGTCACTCAACTCAGGGCTGAAGGTGGCCGCCAGGTTGTCGCCGCCGCTTTCGATAAACACCACATCGGCATTCGGAAAATTCACCAGCATGCGGTCAATGGCCTCGAGGTTGATGGACGCGTCCTCGCGGATTGCCGTGTGCGGGCAGCCGCCCGTTTCCACGCCCATGATGCGCTCGGCCGGCAGCGCGCCACTGACGGTCAGCAAGCGCTGGTCTTCTTTGGTGTAAATGTCGTTGGTGATCGCCAACAGGTCGTAGCGCTCGCGCATCGCTTTGCACAGCATTTCCAAGAGCGTAGTTTTGCCGGAGCCCACCGGGCCTCCGATGCCCACGCGCAGGGGCGGCAGTTTTTTGGTGCGGTGGGCGATGTGGTGCAAGGCGGACATAGCGGGTCTTTCAGGATCTAAAAAGGCGGGAATATTGCACCTCATGCCGCGCGCTCAAAATCGCTAGCATCGGAGAAAAAGCTTGTAAGTCCTCAAACGGCGTGGCCAGCGCACGGTCCACCGCTTGCGGAATATCGGCGGTCAGCGCGGCCAGGATGCGCTGCCCCGCGCTTTGGCCCAGCGGCACCGACTTGATCGCCGCCTGCACCATGTTCTCGGCCCAGCCAAACGCAAAAGCCAGCAGCGCGGCGCGCGCGGGTGCCTGGCTGTAGCGGGCCGCCAACGCAAAGGCCAGCGGGTAGCTCGGATCCATGGCAGCCAGCGTGGCCACGTCGGCTTGCAGATCACCACCGTCCATGCGGTGGTTGCGCAGCCACTCCAACAGCGAGCGGCCCATTTGCTCGGTTTGTGCGCGCAGCTCCGCGCTCTCGCGGGTCTGCAAGACCCAGGCGTTGAGCCGGGCAATTTCGGTGTGGTCAGCGCGTCCCCAGGCTTGCAGCGCCAGCGCCACCACAGCCAGGTCGGAGCGCGCCAATGCGATGTGCAACTGGTCCAGCAGCCAGCTTCGCGCGCCGGCCTCGCTGGCGGCGTGTTGCGCATCCACCGCGGCCTCCAGCCCTTCGGAGTAGGAGAAGCCGCCAATCGGCAAGGCCGGCGAGGCCAGCCACATCAGCTGCATCAGGCTGGTGTCGAGCATGGGCTGCGGATCAGTGGTCGTGGCCGCAACCGGGGCCATGCACGTGCGGGGCGGACGCGACGATCGGAATGGTGCCGCGCTTGGGCGCCTCATGGCTGTGACTGTGGCCGTGATCGTGTCCATGTCCGCCGCTGGCATACGCGCCGTTTTCCGGCTCAAAGGCTTCGTCCACCGCGTGCACGATCAGGTGCATGGCGCGCAGCATGTCGGCCAGCACGTGGTCGGGTTCGATCTTGAGGTGATCGGGTTTGAGCTCAATCGGCACATGCCGGTTGCCCAGGTGGTAGGCCGCGCGGATCAGGTCATAGGGCGTGCCGTGGTTGGCGCAATGTGTGATCTTCAGTACCGCCTGCGGTGCTGCGACCACCCGCACCAGCGAGCCGTCGTCTGCCAGCAGCACATCCCCCCCTCGCACCACGGTGCCGCGCGGCAAAAAGACGCCGAGCGAGCGTCCTCTTGAATCAGTGGCTTCGAAGCGGCTTTTTTGTCGCGTGTCCCAATCCAGCTCCAAAGTGGCCGCGCGCTTCAGCAGCGCACCGGCCAGGCCGGCGCCTTGGGAAATCAATTTGGAAGACTGAAGCATCAAAACAAAAAGTAACGCTGTGCCATCGGAAGGCTGGTTGCCGGCTCGCAGGTGAGCAGCTGGCCGTCAGCGCGCACGCTGTAGGTCTGGGCGTCGATCTCCATGGTCGGCAGGTAGTGGTTGTGCACCATGTCCTGTTTGCGCACGTCGCGCATGTTTTTGGCAATCGCCAGCGTTTTGCCCAGGCCGAAGCGGGTTTGGATGCCGGCGTCCATACCGGCTTGCGAGACGA
>CANFTU010000109.1 GCA_947450005.1 Comamonadaceae bacterium
TGCCTAATCTCAATGCGGCTTTGGGCGTTGCGCAGTTGGAGCAATTGCCAGAATTTCTCTCGCAAAAGCGGGCCCTTTTCAATGCCTATGCCTCTGCGTTTGCGCAGGTTCGGGGCGTCAAGCTGGTGGGCGAACCCAGTTCTTGTACCAGCAACTACTGGCTGCAAACGCTGCTGCTGGATGCGTCTGACCTGGCAGTGCGGGATGCACTTCTGGAAGTCACCAATGCGGAGGGATTGATGACCCGGCCTGCGTGGACATTGATGCACCAATTACCCATGTTCCGCGATATGCCGCGTGCGCCTTTGCCGGTTGCAGAGTCACTTGCGCTTCGGCTAATCAATATTCCCAGCAGTGCTGGTTTGGTGGAGGCGGCAACGTGAAGCGCCATCCCGTCTTGCTGATTGGTGCCGGCGGACATTCAAGGTCCTGCATTGACGTCATCGAACAAGAGGGCCGCTGGGACATCGCGGGACTGGTAGGTCAAAAGGCTGAAATTGGAACTTCGGTCATGGGCTATCCAGTCATCGCCAGCGACGCTGAGCTAGCCGATCTCGCGAAGGACTACCGTTACGCCTTGATTACGGTTGGACAGATCCAAACGCCTGGTCTGCGGGTACAACTGTTTCAGGAGGCCCAACGCCATGGGTTTGCCTTGCCAGTGGTAGTTTCGCCGCACGCCTACGTGTCACGCCATGCCGGCATCGGTGATGGAACCGTGGTTTTTCATGGCGCCGTTGTCAATGCGGGCGCACGGATAGGCATGAATTGCATAGTCAACAGCCGGGCTCTGGTAGAGCACGATGCGGCGGTGGGCGACCATTGCCATATAGCTACCGGGGCCATCCTCAATGGCGACGTGCGCGTGGGTGCGTGCAGCTTTGTGGGAAGTGCAAGCGTCGTCAAGCAAGGGATTGATCTGGGCGAGCACAGCTTTCTGGGCATGGGCGTTACCTTAAAAAGGAACCTCGATGCCCATAGCCGCCTGACCCGAGAGGAAAGCACATGAGGCCGAAGACCCTGATCATTGCTGAAGCGGGAGTCAACCACAACGGTGACATGGCCTTGGCAAGGCAGTTGATTGATGCCGCCGCGGACGCGGGCGCTGATCTGGTGAAGTTCCAAACCTTCAACGCCGACCGCCAGGTCACCCAAGCTGCCGCCAAAGCCAATTACCAGCTACAACAAACCGTTCATGCTGAAACCCAGCATGCCATGCTGCGCCGCCTGGAGCTATCAGAGGCCATGCACCACGCCTTGATTGCGCATTGCGCAACGCGCGGGATCGGCTTTTTTTCCACCGGCTTCGACATTCCAAGCCTGGACCTTTTGCGCGGGCTGGGCCAAACGCTGTTCAAGATTCCGTCGGGTGAGATCACTAATCTTCCGTATTTGCGCCATGTCGGGCAGTGGGGCTGCCCCTTGATTCTTTCGACCGGCATGGCTACTTTGGGTGACATTGAGGCGGCTTTGGACGTGTTGGTGCGCTCGGGTACAGATTTATCCGTCATCACCGTTTTGCATTGCACCACCGAATATCCGACTCCAATGCTCGATGTGAATCTGCGGGCGATGCTCGGGATTCAAGCCGCACTGGGCGTTGCGGTTGGCTATTCCGATCACACTCCGGGCATTGAGGTGGCAACAGCAGCGGTGGCCTTGGGTGCAACCGTAATCGAAAAACACTTCACGCTCAGTCGCAGCCTGCCCGGGCCGGACCACCAGGCCAGTTTGGAGCCGGCAGAGCTTTCAGCAATGGTCCGTGCGATCCGAAATATCGAAGTGGCGTTGGGTGATGGTGTGAAACGGATCAGCGCGAGCGAAGCCAAGAACCGCCCCATTGCCCGCAAGTCGCTGGTTGCCAGCAGGACCATACGGCAAGGCGAGCGTTTCAGCGCCGACAACGTGACGGCTAAGCGGCCAGGCGGCGGTCTTTCGCCGATGCTGTGGGATGAGGTGATGGGCCAAGTCGCGCGGCGTGACTTCGACCCCGACGCCCCGATCAGCTTATGAACCGCAAGATTTGTGTCATCACCGGTGGGCGTGCGGAATACGGTTTGTTGCGCTGGGTCATGCAGGGCATACGGGATGACTCAGAGTTGGAATTGCAGTTAATCGTCACCGGTATGCACCTGTCGGCCGCATTCGGCTCCACCTACATGGATATTGAGCGAGATGGCTTTCAGATAAGTACCAAAGTGCCTGTGTTGACCGAGCTGGATACGCCAGTGGGTGTGGCCCGCTCCATGGGATTGGGTTTGGCGGGCTTTGCCCAGGCTTTTGCTGATTTGAAGCCTGACGTGATTGTGGTGCTGGGCGATCGCTATGAGATTTTTTCTGCGGTAGCAGCCGCATTGGTTGCGCGCATTCCAGTGGCGCACCTCCACGGTGGAGAGCTGACGGAGGGCGCTTTTGACGATGCCCTGCGCCATGCCATAACCAAGATGTCGCACTTGCATTTTGTCGCTGCACATCCCTACCGGCAACGGGTGCTGCAACTGGGGGAGGCGCCGCAGAACGTGTTTCTGGTTGGTGGCCTGGGTGTAGATAGCATGCTGCGCGAGCCACGCTTGAGTCGGCCTGCCTTAGAGCAAGCGCTGGATTTTCCGTTGGGAAAACGCAATGTGCTGGTGACGTTCCACCCGGCCACACTCAGCGACACATCGCCGGGCGCGCAAATGGCTGCATTGCTGGCGGCTTTGGAGGCCATGCCGGATACCCACTTCATTTTCACACTGCCGAATGCGGACAATGGGGGCCACGAAATCACGGCGCATATTGATAATTTTTTGGCCCGCAACCCCCGTGCGAAAGCCTTTGCTGCGCTGGGCCAACAACGCTATTTTTCGTGTCTGGCGCATTGCGATGTGGTCGTCGGAAATTCTTCCAGCGGCTTGACGGAGGCACCGAGTTTCAAAAAGCCCACGGTGAATATCGGCGACAGGCAACGGGGTCGTTTGAAGGCTTCCAGTGTGATCGATTGCGACCCGAACACAGCCTCGATTAGCGCGGCTTTAGATCGCGCCTGCTCGTTTGACTTCATGCAGTCCCTGGCAACTGCGATAAACCCCTATGGGCAGGGCGGCGCAGCGGACAAGGTGGTTGCTACACTGAAAGCTCATCCCTTGGGATCCTTGATCCCTAAAGTATTTTTCGATTGGAGCATGCCATGACCACCACTGACGCGCGTTGGCGTGGCGCCTGCTTGCCCTTGGAGTCGACGATTGAGCAAGCCATCCGCAATCTCGACGCGGCGGCAGTGAAGATCGTCATGGTCGTTAACCCGCAGGGCCAGTTGGAAGGCACGATTTCCGATGGGGATATTCGTCGGGGACTGCTGCGTGGGCTGAGTCTGGAGAGCTCGATTGCAAGCGTTATCCACCGGACACCCATGGTGGTGGTGCCGGAGATGGGACGCGAACTGGTGCTGCAGTTGATGGTGGCTAACAAGCTGCAACAGATACCGGTTGTTGACGCCGATCGAAAGGTGATGGGGCTGCATCTGTGGGACGAGATCTCATCGACCGCCAGCAGGCCGAACGTGATGGTCATCATGGCCGGTGGTCTTGGCACGCGGTTGCGTCCGCATACTGGGAATTGTCCGAAACCGATGTTGCATGTGGCGGGAAAGCCCATGCTCGAGCACATTATTGAGCGGGCCAAGTCCGAAGGATTTAACCGCTTCGTCATTGCCGTGCATTACCTCGGGCACATGATTGAGGACCACTTCGGACGCGGTGAACGGTTCGGTGTTGACATCGACTACCTCCGGGAAAACAGCCCCTTGGGTACCGCTGGCGCCTTGGGCCTGCTGGACCCGCGGCCAAAGGCCAACTTTATTGTGACCAATGGTGATGTGATCACAGACATCCGATATGGGGAGTTACTGGACTTTCATGAACACCATCAGGCGGCTGCGACGATGGCAGTGCGGGTGCATGAATGGCAACACCCGTTTGGCGTGGTGCAGACTGAGGGTGTGGAAATCATCGGATTTGAAGAAAAGCCGGTTTCCCGCAGCCGTATCAACGCCGGCGTGTACGCCTTGCATCCCGATGCGCTGAATAGCCTGCCGCAAGGTGCGCGCTGTGATATGCCGACCTTGTTTGAAACCTTGCAGCACAACGCAAGGCGTACCGTGGCTTATCCCATGTACGAACCCTGGTTGGATGTGGGTCGACCGGAAGATTTGCAAACCGCCAACAACCAAGTCAGTTGAAGCTGCCCACGCACGCACATGATTTCGAATAAACGTGTCATCGCCATCATTCCTGCGCGGGGCGGATCGAAAGGTTTGCCGGGAAAAAATATACGTCCGCTGTGCGGGAAGCCATTGATCGCCTGGTCTATTGAGCGGGCGCGGCAGAGTCGCCACATCGATACCGTCGTGGTCACAACCGATAGCCAGAACATTGCGGATGTGGCCCTCGGCTGCGGCGCGGAAGTCCCATTCTTAAGACCTGCGCATCTTGCGTCCGATACCGCCAGCAGCGTAGATACGGTGTTGCATACGCTGGACTATTACCGGGACACCTTGGGGAAAACCTTTGATTACGTGGTGCTCCTGGAGCCTACTTCGCCGTTGCGTGAGGCAGGTGATATTGACGGCATGTTAAACAAACTTCTGGCCAACGCAGATGATTTTGATGCCATTGTGAGCGTTGGCGAAGTCCATGAACATCCGTCCATCATGAAGCGATTGGAGGGCAATACCATGCAGCCCTTTTATACGGATTTGGCGATGACGGGCAGACGCCAAGATAACGTGCCGGCCTACTTCCCGTATGGTGTGGCGTATATCGTGACGGCCAATACGCTGTATTCCCTGCGAACTTTTTATCCCCCACGGGCGACATTTTTTGAAATCAAACGCCATCAGTGCTTTGAAATTGATGATTTGTGCGACTTCTTGGTTGTCGAAACAATGATGAAACAGGAGTGGAGCGCGCGATGAAGTTTCTTGTGGTTGGTTTGGGCTCAATGGGCAAGCGGCGCGTGCGCAATTTGCAAGCGTTGGGTGCTGCGTACGTGGCCGGCTTTGACATCCGTGAAGACCGCCGATCCGAGGCCCATACAAAATACGGGATACCGGTTTTTGCTGAATTCGACGCGGCCATCGCAGACGCCAAGCCGGATGCACTGGCTATTTGTACGCCGCCGGACTTACACATGCACTACGCATTTTTGGCACAGGCGCGCCAATTGGACTGCTTTATCGAGGCATCAGTCGTCCAAAAAGAAGAGATCTTGCGCCTCGACCAGTTATTGCAAGGCGGCACTACGCTGGCATTGCCTTCCTGCACCATGTTGTTTTATCCCGGGCCGAAGAAGATCAAGGAACTCGTGGAAACAAAGGCGATTGGTGATGTCATCAGCATCAATTACCACACGGGGCAGTATCTGCCGGACTGGCACCCCTGGGAAGACATTGCGGATTTTTATGTCTCCAAACGTGAAACCGGCGGCGCACGTGAAATCGTGCCTTTCGAGTTGACCTGGCTGTGCCACATCTTTGGTGTCCCTAAAGCGCTCGCCTGCTGGAAGGGCAAACTCAGCGACATCAAAGCTGATATCGACGACCTGTACCACTGCATCATGCAGTTTCCGAAATCGGGGATGGTTTGCAATATGACCGTAGAAGTGATTTCGCGGCCGCAGGCCACACGGGAGATGCGTATTTTGGGCACGGAGGGTGAAATCGTTTTCAGCGGCGACGCCAATAGCGTGCGCTACCGCAATGTCCACATGCAGGATTGGGTGCACTTCGAGTTCAAGGCGGGGACAGTTGAAAACCAGTACATCAATCCGGAGGAGCCGTATATTGAGGAGATGCGCGCTTGGACGCAAGCCTTGGCTTCCCGGGACGCCTCGTCATATCCCAATTCATTGAACGAGGACTATCAAATTTTGAAGGTCTTGAGCGACTTAGAAGCCTTAGCAGAGGGTGCGGCATGAACTACCAGCAAAGACTGTTATCCGCGATACCCGGGGGAGCGCATACCTACTCGCGTGGCTACGACCAGTACCCCTCGAACGCACCCCAGATTCTCGATAGCGGCAAGGGTGCCTATGTCCGCGACCCGGATAGCAACGCTTTTCTGGATTACGGCATGGCCTTGCGCGCCGTGCATATTGGTTACGCGGAAGACGCCATTGACGAGGCGGCGTTTGCGGCAATCCGCCAAGGCAATAACCTAACACGCCCGTCTATGGTGGAGCTTGAAGCGGCCGAGCGCTTCATTGGATTGATCGATTCTGTGGACATGGTCAAGTTCACCAAAAATGGATCCACCGCGGTCTCGGCGGCTGTAAAGCTGGCGCGTGCGTTCACAGGCAGAGAAGTCGTAGCCCGTTGCGCCGAGCAACCTTTCTTTTCATTCGATGACTGGTTCATCGGCAACACCCCTTTGACACGCGGAATTACCAAAGAATCTATCCAGAACACCACCAGCTTTCACTACAACGACATTGCTTCTTTGGAGCGTTTGGTAGACGAATACCCCGGACAAATCGCTTGTGTGGTTTTGGAGCCCTCGGCTACTGAATGTCCCAGCCTGGGCTCGGATCAATCGGGATGCTGTGGCTTGGAGGTTTGCAACCGCGCATATGCAACGCAGGGGCCGAATTTTTTGCAACAAGTCGAGGCCTTGTGCAAAAAGCATGGAATCGTCTTTATCCTCGATGAGATGATCACGGGCTTTCGTTGGCATCTGAAAGGCGCGCAACATCTTTACGGTGTGAAGCCCGATATCTGTACTTTCGGCAAGGCGATGGCGAACGGATTCGCGGTGGCTTGCGTGGCGGGACGACGCGACATCATGCAACTGGGCTCCATCGAGTTTGAAGGCACCGAGCGCGTGTTCCTGCTCTCCACAACCCATGGCGCGGAAATGGGCGGCCTAGCGGCGTTTATCGCCACCATGGATTACATGGAAAACAAGCCCGTGATCCAGCACCTTTGGTCCTATGGGGCCCGCTTGATCGCCATGTTGAACCATCAGGCGGCAGCGTTTGGCATTGCGCACAGCTTCAAAGCGGCCGGGGTGGCATGCTCGCCGTATTACACAACCACCGATTCGGAGGGCAAACCTTCACCCGCTCTGCGTACCTTGTTTTCGCAAGAGATGATCAAGGCCGGCGTGCTGATGCCGTGGATCGCGCTGAGTTATCGCCACCAGGAACCCGAATTCGCCAAAACGGAACAGGCGGTGCAGAGTACTTTCGGCATTTATCGCAGGGCGCTGGAGGATGGGGTGGACAAATATTTGGTGGGTCCCGCGATTAAGCCTGTATTCAGAAAGTACAACTGATGGTTTCGGAACACATTACAGGCGGCATGGTTCAGGGCAAGGTCGTAGTCGTCATCGGCGCCGGAGGCTTGTTGGGCCGTGATTTTGTCCGGGGTATTGCAGAACA
>CANFTU010000110.1 GCA_947450005.1 Comamonadaceae bacterium
GCCTTTTCTGGCACCACCGTCGCATTGGTTCCAATCGCCGCCACGCGCCCGGAACTGCTGTTAAACAGTTGCCGCGCCAAAGCCAGCTTGGGCGTTATCGCCGGATTGGTGCCTTCAATTTGGAGCGCTTTGTTGTAGGCTTGGCTGGAAAGTTTGGCATAGACGTCGCCCAGATTTTCGTAAGCAATCGCATAGCCCGGGTTGGTTTTGAGGGCCAACTCCAGCGCCGACTTGGCTTTGTCAAATTGGTTCTGGCTGGCGTACAACACGGCCAAATTGTTATAGGGCTCGGGTAGATCGGGAAATTCTTCGGTGAGTTTCGCGAAAGTGGTGATCGCCTCCGCTGTCTTGCCTGCGTCTTTCTGCGTCACCCCTTTGAGGAAGCGCATCTGCGGATCACGCGGCTTGCTGGCCAAGTAAGCGTCCGCTTTACTCAGCGCTTCTGTGAACTTGCCATCGCGCGTGAGTTGCGCCACCTCCGCATACTCGTCAGCGTAGGCAGCGCAGGGCAGTGAGCCCAGAATCCAAAACAGCGAGAGAGAAACTATCCGGACAACGACGTGGGCGTACTTCATAGTGCCTTGGAATTATGGTTGCCCGGCTGGGGGCATATACTGAGGTCATTGTAGCGTAGCGTCCAGCGCCAGATGTCGTTTCCGCCGCTGCGCGCGCCTCTGAACATGCACTGCTTCACGCCGCCGCCAGCGCGCATTTGAAGTCCTTTTTCATTCGATAGACCATGAGCTTAACCCTCTACAACACGCTGACGCGGCAGTGCGAGGTCTTCGTGCCTTTGCACCCGGGCAAAGTCGGCATGTATGTGTGCGGCATGACGGTGTACGACCTCTGCCACATCGGACACGCGCGGATGATGATGGCGTTTGATGTCGTGCAGCGCTGGCTGTGCGCCAGCGGGTACGAGGTGACCTATGTGCGCAATATCACTGACATTGATGACAAGATCATCCAGCGTGCCGTCGAGCGCGGCATGCCCATACGCACGCTGACCGACGCCATGGTCCACGAAATGCACACGGACACGGCACGTTTAGGTATCGAGCCTCCGACGTTGGAGCCGCGGGCCACCGATTACGTACCCAATATGCTGGCGCTCATCAGTACCTTGCGGGAACGGGGTCTGGCCTATCAAGCTGCCGACGGCGACATGAATTTTTCGGTGCGCAAGTTTGCGGGCTACGGCCAGCTATCCGGCAAATCTTTGGACGAACTGCGGGCCGGTGAGCGGGTGGCCGTGCAGTCGGACAAGCATGACCCTTTTGACTTCGCGCTGTGGAAGGCCGCGAAAGCCGGCGAGCCCTCAGACGCCGTATGGGACAGCGCCGCGCTGGGCCATGATTTCGGCCTCGGCCGCCCTGGTTGGCACATTGAATGCTCGGCCATGAGCTGTGCCACTTTGGGTGAAACCTTTGATATCCATGGTGGTGGCGCAGACCTGCAGTTTCCCCATCACGAGAACGAAATCGCCCAAAGCCAGGGCGCAAGCGGAAAACCCCCGGCGAATGTGTGGATGCACAACGGTTTTGTGCGGGTGGACAACGAAAAAATGTCCAAAAGTCTGGGTAACTTTTTCACCATCCGCGAGGTATTGGCAAAGTTCCACGCCGAGACGGTGCGCTTGTTCCTGGTGCGCACCCATTACCGCAGCCCGCTCAACTACAGCGACGCACATCTGCAGGACGCACAATCTGCGCTCAAGCGCCTGTACACGGCGCTGGCAGTGACCACACCGGAATTGCCGCCCGCCATCGATTGGACTGCACCTTATGCAGCGGCCTTCAAGGCGGCCATGGACAACGACATGGGCACCCCTGAGGCCATCGCCGTTTTGTTCGATTTGGCGAGCGAGGTCAACCGCAGCCAATCGCCGCAGCTCGCGGGCTTGTTGCAACGATTGGGTGGCGTGCTCGGCCTGTTGCAGGGCAAGCCGCAGGACTTTATGCAAAGCGGTGTCCATGTGGACCCGCAACAGATTCAGATGCTGATTGATGAACGTGCACAGGCCAAGGCGCAGCGCAATTTCGCCCGCGCCGACGCCATTCGCCAGGATTTGCTGGCGCAAGGCATTGTTCTGAAAGACAGCGCACAGGGCACGACCTGGGAAGCCGCGGCTTGATGTCTTCATCAAAAATCGCCGCCCAGGTCAGCGCGAGCGTGCAGCCACCGTTCTGGGCTGCTGCGTGTGAACACCTGATGAAAAAAGACCGGGTGATGCGCCGCTTGATCCCGCTGTTCGGTCAGACCGCTTTGGAGTCGCGCGGCGACGCATTTGTCACCTTGGCCCGCAGCATCGTGGGCCAGCAGATTTCGGTCAAGGCGGCGCAGACGGTGTGGGACCGCTTTGCGCTGCTTCCCAAAAAGATGACCCCGGCCATGGTGCTCAAGCTCAAGGTCGATGACATGCGGGCTGCCGGTTTGAGCGCACGCAAGGTGGAATACCTGGTGGATCTGGCTTTGCATTTCAGCGGCAAGCAGTTGCACGTACAGCAATGGGCCGAGATGGATGACGAGGCGGTGATTGCCGAGTTGATCGCCATCCGTGGAATCGGCCGCTGGACTGCAGAAATGTTTCTGATTTTTCACCTGATGCGTCCCAACGTCCTGCCGCTGGACGATGTGGGCCTGATCAACGGCATCAGTCGCAACTATTTTTCAGGTGAGCCCGTCAGCCGCAGCGATGCGCGCGAGGTGGCCGCCGCCTGGGCCCCTTATTGCAGTGTGGCGACTTGGTATATTTGGCGCTCGCTAGACCCTGTTCCGGTGGCGTACTAGGCCACCGCAAGGGCAAGCGGAAATTGGAGAAACGCCTTGGCGAAAAAAACTTTTCTGGATTTTGAGCAGCCGATCGCGGCGCTGGAGGACAAAATCGAAGACCTGCGCTACGTGCAGAACGAGTCTGCGGTCGATATTTCCTTGGAAATCGAGCAACTCACCAAGAAGAGCGTGCAGCTCACCAAAGACATCTACAGCGATCTGACCCCTTGGCAGATCACCAAAATCGCCCGCCACCCGGAACGCCCATACACGCTGGATTACATCAACCAGATGTTCACCCATTTCGTCGAGCTGCATGGCGACCGGCATTTTGCGGATGACCTGAGCATCGTCGGTGGCTTGGCCCGCTTCAATGGTATGCCGTGCATGGTGCTGGGTCAGCAAAAAGGCCGCGACACGCGCGAGCGGGGTCTGCGCAACTTCGGCATGAGCAAGCCCGAGGGTTACCGCAAGGCATTGCGCCTGATGAAGCTGGCTGAGAAATTCAAGCTGCCTGTATTCACCTTTGTCGACACCCCCGGCGCCTATCCCGGCATCGACGCTGAAGAGCGCGGGCAGTCGGAAGCCATCGGGCGCAATATCTTTGAGATGGCTCAGCTCGAGGTGCCCATCATCACCACGGTCATCGGGGAGGGCGGATCCGGCGGTGCACTGGCGATTTCGGTCGGTGACCAGGTCGTGATGCTGCAGTACGCCATCTATTCGGTGATCAGCCCCGAAGGCTGCGCCTCTATTTTGTGGAAAACCGCAGACCGGGCGCAGGACGCTGCGGACGCATTGGGCATCACGGCGCACCGGCTCAAAGCGCTGGGGCTGGTCGACAAAATCGTTAACGAGCCGGTGGGCGGCGCGCACCGCGATATGCCTCAGGCCTGCGCCTTTCTCAAGCGGGCTTTGATTGACGCCTTGCGCCAGGTCAATACGCTGGGTGTGGACGAGTTGTTGGAGCGGCGTTACCAGCGCCTGCAAAGCTACGGCCGTTTCACGGACACCAAAGCTGCCGCGCGCTGAGTGCCCGCCCTGGCGGCATGAGTAGCCTGCCATGACGATTTCTGTTGAAGACGCGTTAGGCCGGTTCCAACCGGAGCTGCCCCTTGGCGTGGCGCTGAGCGGCGGCGCGGACTCCAGCGCGCTGCTTGCCGGTTGTGCGCAACGCTGGCCGGGTCAGGTCATCGCGCTCCATGTCAACCACGGCCTGCAAGCTGCGGCGCCCCAGTTCGAAGCGGCTTGCCAAAACCTGTGCCGAAGTTTGAACGTCCCTTTGCGTGTTGCGCGCGTCCATGCCGGACATGCCCCAGGCCAAAGCCCGGAGGATGCCGCGCGGATTGCGCGCTACACGGCCTTGGCCTCTCTGGCGGGTGACGCGACAAGCGCGGGGCACATCTCCCATATTGCCTTGGCCCAGCATGCGGATGATCAAGTTGAAACCCTGCTGCTGGCCTTGTCGCGCGGCGCTGGTCCGGCGGGTCTGGCCGCGATGCCCGACCATTGGGAGCGAATGGGTCTGCACTGGCACCGGCCATTGCTCACGGTGGCAGCTGCTGATATCCGCGATTGGTTGCGGGAGCGCTCCATCAGCTGGGTTGAAGACCCGACCAACGCAGACCCCAGCTTCACGCGCAACCGCATCCGCGCAGAGCTGTTGCCCCCGCTGGAAGCCTGCTTCCCCCATTTTCGGGAAACCTTTGCCCGCGCCGCGCAGCACAGCGCAGCGGCCAGCGCGCTGCTGGACGAACTTGCGGAAATCGATGTGCTGTTGGTGCTGGATCCCGCTACCGACACGCCTCAGATCAACGCCCTGCAAGCCTTGCGCCCCCCCCGGCAGGCCAATGCGCTGCGCTATTGGCTCAAAACCCGCTTTGCGACGACGCCCAACACCGCGCAGTTGCAGGCCTTGCTCAACCAAATTGCGGCCTGCACTACGCGTGGTCACGACATCGACATCCGAGTCGGAAACGGCTTCGTGCGGCGCGAAGGCGCGGTACTGCGTTGGTACAATTCCAAGCTTTAGCCAAAAATAACCGTAGATGACATTGATTGTTCACAAATACGGCGGCACGTCGATGGGCTCCACCGAGCGCATCCGTAACGTCGCCAAACGGGTCGGCAAATGGGTTCGGGCGGGCTACCACATGGTGGTTGTTCCCTCAGCCATGAGCGGCGAAACCAACCGCCTTTTAGGCCTTGCCAAAGAACTGGCTCCCCAGCACCACAATGACGCTTATGCCCGTGAGCTCGATGCTTTGGCGGCTACCGGCGAACAAGCTTCCAGCGCGCTCCTGGCGATTGCGTTGCAGGCGGAGGGCATTCCATCCGTCAGCTACGCGGGCTGGCAAGTCCCCATTCGCACGGATATGGCTTACACCAAGGCGCGGATCGAATCGATCGACGACGCGCGCGTGCGTGCCGATTTGCAAGCGGGTCGCGTCGTCATCGTCACGGGTTTCCAAGGCGTTGATCCACAGGGCAACATCACCACGCTCGGTCGCGGGGGCTCCGATACATCTGCTGTTGCGGTTGCGGCGGCGCTCAAGGCGCAGGAATGTTTGATTTACACCGACGTCGACGGCGTTTACACAACCGACCCCCGCGTGGTCCCCGAAGCGCGGCGTTTGAAAACTGTGAGCTTTGAAGAGATGCTGGAAATGGCGTCCATGGGATCCAAAGTTTTGCAAATCCGCTCGGTCGAATTCGCCGGCAAATACCGCGTGCCATTGCGCGTTCTGAGCAGCTTCACGCCCTGGGACATCGATATCACGCAAGAAGCCCAATCGGGCACGCTGATCACTTTTGAGGAAGATGAACACATGGAACAAGCCGTTGTCTCCGGGATCGCGTTCAACCGCGACGAAGCCAAAATTTCGGTGCTGGGCGTGCCCGACCGTCCCGGCATCGCGTACCAAATTCTGGGCGCGGTAGCCGACGCCAATATCGACGTGGATGTGATCATTCAAAACCTGAGCAAAGACGGTATTACCGACTTCAGTTTCACGGTGAACCGTGGCGACTACGCCCGCGTGATCGATTTGCTCAAGAACAGCGTCATCCCCAAGCTCGGTGCCAGCGACGTTGTCGGCGACCCCAAGATCTGCAAGGTGTCCATCGTGGGTATCGGCATGCGCAGCCATGTCGGCATTGCCGCCAAGATGTTCAAGGTGCTGAGTGAAGAGGGCATTAACATTCAGATGATTTCCACCTCCGAGATCAAGACCTCGGTGGTCATCGACGAGAAGTACATGGAGCTGGCGGTGCGTGCTTTGCACAAGGCTTTCGAGCTGGAGCAAGCTGGTGCCTGAGCTGCGTTCGCCTGATATGGCGGGCATCTGGCCTTGCTGGGGCGTGTCGTGAGATAATTTGTTTACTGGAAACGTGACCGAGTGGCCGAAGGTGCTCCCCTGCTAAGGGAGTATGGGGTGTAGAGCCTCATCGAGGGTTCGAATCCCTCCGTTTCCGCCAAGTCAATAGGTAATACAAGGACTTAGGTGGTTTTGGTGGTGGAATTACCACAATCGTTACCACACTGTGATGCCAGTTAGCACAAAGCAACTATGTTTGACTACTGGGGGTTGCGCCTTAAGAGCCTGCTGCATTACCTAGCCCGTGGCTTGACGTTTTGTCTTCAAGACAATAAAATTTTCGTAGCGTCCCACGTTCTGTGCTGTATGCGGAGAAAAATTTACGGGAGTAGAAGATGAGAAGAATAGTTCTTCCGATTTTCTTTTTATTTATTAACGCCACTCATGCGGAAGTAGTGTGTGAGGACAAAACGATTTACGACCCAGTATCGTTGACGGTTCGCAAGCAGAGGGTGTGTGTAAAGTGCGAAGACCGCATGGTTTTAGATTACACGACCCAGACCCAACGAAAGCAAAGGGTATGCGAACAAGTGAAAGGATGAAAGCCGTCACGCGTTCGACTTCGGCCAGTGGAGAAGCATAGGTGAGAGGAGCTAGGCTGGGGAGTACGCAGTGGTAGCCACCAAGCCTACCTGTCAGGTATATCGTGTTCTGTTTAGTATGGGACGCCTAGTTCACTAGCTCTCCCGCGTGTCAAGGTCGAGCAAATAACCCCAACCTGCACGTGCGCGTACTTGTCGCTTAACTGCGATGCGACTCTACGTGTCTACCCCAAGACGTGCGCACAGGCGCAGGCGCGACCCGTAGGGAAAGTCCCTGCTACTACCGCTATTGAGCCAATGATGGCGTTTGCGCCTGCCGGATGCGCATGATGGACTGGCGGCTGGTGCCGTACTCCCGTGCCAAGGCTGCCACGGCCTCACCGCGCTCCAGTCGCTCCACAACTAGCTTGCTGCCCTGAGCATCGATACTGCGGGGCCGCCCAAGTACTTTTCCTTGCGCTTTGGCTCTGGACAACCCTGCTTGGGTTCGCTCCACCAGCAGGTCACGCTCAAACTCTGCAACCGCTGCAATTACACCCATCGTCATCCTGCCAGCGGGGCTGGTCAAATCGACTCCGCCAAGGGCCAAGCAATGCACGCGCACACCCATGGACGCCAAACGCTCCACCGACGCGCGTACGTCCATGGCATTGCGGCCCAAGCGGTCTAGCTTGGTGACTATCAGCACATCGGCCGCTTCGAGCTTGTTGAGCAAGGCCAAGAA
>CANFTU010000111.1 GCA_947450005.1 Comamonadaceae bacterium
CAAATCAAGGCTTTGACATCGAGCCAGATGGCCGGGCTGCGTGAGTACCAGTTGCAGGCAATTGAAACGAGCGATATCACCGCGATCAGCACCGATATCGTCGCCGGTATCGGCACGGACCAGTTCCGGCAACTGACCAGCGCGCAAATCGGCGCAATGAACACCCTGCAAATTAGAGCGATTACCACCGCCCAGGTTGCCAGTCTGCAAACGGACCAAATTGCCGGACTGGGTACTGCCGACATCGCATCCTTCACCACGGCCCAGGCTAAAGCACTCACCGAAGACCAGCTGCAAGGTCTGTCCACCGATCAAATCGTGGCACTGTCGTCGTCTGCCATCGCATCCCTATCGACTGAGGCGATGGTGGCGCTGAACACTGCGCAAATCGCCGCCCTGACGCCCAACCAGATCAAGGCGCTGACGACCGACCAAACGGCACAAATGCTGACCGCGCAAATTGCCGCATTGAATACCAGCGAAGTCGCGGTATTGTCGTCCTCACAAATCAAGACCTGGTCGTACGAGCAAGTCGCAGTGCTGAGCACGACGCAAATCAAAGCCATGAGCTCAGCCGCCATGGGTGCCATTCCAACCGCCAGCTTGAGCGGCCTCACAACCACCCAACTGGCTGCATTCACAACAGCCCAAACACGGGCGCTCAGCACCGATCAGATCACCGCACTGACAAGCGACCAGATGTCTGGCCTTGACGTGGCGGCACTCAGCTCCAGCCAGGCTGCCAGTTTGAGCACCGAGCAAATTGCCGCGTTCAAGACGGCGCAAATCGATGCCATGGGTACTGCCTACATCGCGTCCCTGAGCTCGGACAATATTGCATCCCTGTCGGCCTCCTACATTGACAAGCTGTCAACAGCACAGATCGCCACACTGACGTCCAGCCAAGTAGGCGCGATGACGCTGACCCAGGTTGCTGCCTTGAGCACCACCCAAGTGGCTGCATTGAACTCGGCACAAACAGCGGCCCTTTCGACGACCCAGTTGGCGAAACTCAGTGCCTCGCAATTTGCGGTACTCGGTACTTCGGCAATTGCCTCCCTGGCATCAGACACCATCAACAAACTTTCCGCAGCGCAGTTAGCCGCGATCACCACCACCCAGGTTGCGGCTTTGAGCACAGGCGCATTGAGCGGTATCACAACCGGTCAGGCGTCCGCCCTGACGTCCGCACAAATTGGTGTCATGTCCACCGCCCAGCTGAGTGCGCTGGGCAGCGACGTTGTCGCCAGCCTGACCACCTTGCAATTGAAGTCCATTGGAAGCACCCAGGTCGCCGCCCTCACATCCAGCCAGGTTGCCGGATTGACCTCGGTGCAAGTTGCAGCACTCACCACCACACAAATCGCTGGCTTGGAGGCTGCTGACGCAGCCGCCATGGGTTCGACCCAGCTCAACAATCTGAGCTCTGCGGCATTGAACAGCCTCAGCACTGCGCAAGTTGCGGCACTGAACACGGCTGCGGTGACCGGACTGACGACCTTGCAGCTGAGCTATCTGAGCAGCACCCAGGTTGCTGCCCTCACCTCCGCGCAGGTCACTGCGTTGACGACCGCCCAAATTGCCAAGCTCAGCACGGCCCAAGCAGCAGCGCTCACCAGCACGCAACTCGGCGCGCTGTCAACCGCTCAGCTGTACAACATGAATGCGACAGGCGGGGTCGCGTTGTTATCGACTGCAGCTATCGGCGCTATCGGATCAGCAGGCATCAATGCGCTGAGCACCGCCCAAATTTACGCGCTGACCAGTGCCCAAGTCGGAGCGCTCGGAACCGCCGCACTCAGCGGCATTACCACCGCGCAGGTTTCTACGGCGCTTGACTCCGACGATATTTCCACTTTGGGAACGGCAAGCGTTGTAATCCTTTCCAGCGCACATATCGCAGCGCTCTCGACTGCGCAAATCGGCGTATTGAGCACCAGCGTGATCACGAATCTGACCACCGCACAACTAAGTGGTCTTAGCAGCGCGCAGATCGCCGCCTTCACATCTACACAAGTGACCAGCCTCAGCAGTACCCAACTTGCTTCACTGAGCGCAGAGCAAGCCGGTGGATTTGAAGCCGCCGACCTGGCCGGTCTGAGCTCTGTCCAGGTGAACGCCATGGCTACGGCCGCTTTGTATGCACTGGGAACCGCACAAGTTGCCGCGCTGAATACCGCAGCAGTCGCGGGCATCTCCGCAGCCAATATCGCGGTCATTGGCAGCGACGGCATCAAGGCGATGGGTTCATCCCAAATCCGCGCGCTGACAAAGTCGCAGCTGAACGCACTGTCGGCCTATCAGATGCAGTCGATTGACACCTCCGACATCGCGGCCATGAGCACCGAGCGGATTTATGACCTCAGTACCGCGCAAGTTGCACGACTCTCCACTGCACAGGTAGTCGCGCTGACCACCGACCAGGTGCGCAACATGAACTCGGCCCAAATTGCGGCTCTGACCATCCAGCAAATTGGTGCCATGGAATCTGCAGATGTGGCCGTGTTGAACTCAGACCAGGTGGATTACCTCACCACCACACAACTTCAGGCCATGAGTTCGGCACAGATCGCAGCACTCAACACCTCGGCGGTTGCCTCGCTCTCCAATGCCCAAATTGACAGCTTGGCTGAAGACCGCTTGAAGGCTATGTCGTCGGCCCAGGTACGCATCTTGTCCGGGTCGCAGCTCAACAGCCTGGCTGCCTATCAACTGCAGGCCATCGACGCAAGTGATTTCACTGCCGTTAGCACCGGCACGCTGAGCAGCTTGAGCACATCGCAGCTGGGACGCATGACGTCAGCCCAATTCGCTGGCTTAACCACCACGCAATTGCGCAGTTTGTCGACCGCACAGGTTTACTCCCTGACAGCAACCCAGATTCAGACTCTGGATTCTGCCGAGATCAGCGCGCTGACATCGGCGCAAGTTGCCGCCATGTCCGGCACGCAAATCGCCGCACTGGGAACAGCCGTGATACCGGGCATCAATACCGAGACACTGGCCGCTATCCCAACACGTATCCTGCAGCAAATGTCAACGGCGCAGATTGCGGCGTTCACTACCGCACAGGCCCAAAGCTTGACGACCGCGCAGATTGCGAACATGCTGGTCAAACAGGTAGCTGCGCTTCCATCCAAAAACATTGCAGTGCTGACAGCAACGCAAGCAACCGTCTTCAAAACAGCCCAAATTGCAGGTCTTGCCACCTCGCAAATTTCCGCCTTCGACCAAAGCTTCCTGGCCGCACTCAAAACCGAGAGCATCGTGGCACTCAGCAGTTCGCAAGTTGCGGTGTTCACCAGCTCTCAGCTGCGGGCCCTCACGACCGACCAGATTGCTGCGCTCACCGGCAGCAGCGGCGTCGACGACGCGCTGACCGCCACGCGCATGAACTACCTGACCGAAGACCAGCTGCAAGCGGTCTCCACCGTGGCGCTGAATGCGCTCAGCACGGCGCAGGTTGCAGCCATCGGAACCAACCAGGTGGGGCTACTCACATCCACGCAAATTAATGCGCTGGGCACTGACCAAATCGCCGCGATGACCACCGCGCAGGTGGCCTCCATCAGCGCGGATGTGATTGGGGACGTGGATTCCGACCAACTGGCCGCCATGACCACCGCACAAGCCGTTGCTTTGACCAAGCCACAGCTCTACGGTTTGGACAGCACACAGTGGACGACCTTTTCAACGGCCGCACAAACCGCATTGGAAACCCTGTGGGGATCGGACGATCTGTACACCATGTCGGGCGGCAAGCTCGGAGGCTAAGCACCCACAACCTCCGGGACGCTCAGGCCGACCCGCAACTTGGATGCGACGGCCCGGTTACGCGCAACGCGGCTTCAGCCTCACCAAGAGGCCTGCAGCGCCCCATCCACCAAGCGCAATCCCCGCGCCCCCACGCTGCGCGCCTCGGCCTCGTCATGGGTAACCCAGACCACGGCCATGCCGGCCTGGGCTATGCGCTGCTGAAAGTCGGCGCGCAAGGTCTCGCGCAAGGCCGCGTCCAACGCGGAAAAGGGTTCGTCCAACAACAGGATGCGCGGTGCCGTAATCAGCGCGCGCGCCAGCGCCACCCGCTGTTGCTCGCCACCCGATAGCTGCCAGACCCGCGCCAGGGCGTGCGTCTGCATGCAAAAGCGCTCCAGCAGCGTGTTGGCCTGGCTGCGCGCCTGCGCGCTGCGCATGCCCTGCTCAATCAGCCCGAAGGCGACGTTGTCCTGCACATTCAAATGCGGGAACAGCGCAAAGTCCTGGAATAACAAACCGCACTGGCGGCAGTGTGGCGGCAGCGCCGAAATGTCACGCCCGTCCAGCCACACCTGCCCGGCGTCAGGCGCTTCCAGTCCGGCAATGATTTTCAACAGCGTGCTTTTGCCGCTGCCCGAGGGACCGAGCACCGCCACGGTTTCACCCGCTGCCACCTGCAAATTCAAACCGCGCAAAAGGCTTCGGGATTCGGCGCGCGCGGGCCTCCAGGTCTTGCTGATGGTGCGCAACTCAAGCATGGGCGCCCTCTGCGCCCGGCGCGTCGCCCCAAGGCCATTCCAACAAGACAAACACGGTCAGCGCCAGCGCCATGAGCGCGCAGGCCAGCACCAGCGCCGCGTCATAGCGGGACGCGCCGGGCTGGCTGAGTTGTTCGTACACCAGCGTAGTCAGCGTGGCCCATTCGGGGCGGCTCAAAAACAAGGTGACCGCAAACTCGCCCACGGCGGTGGCGGCGGCAAATGCCATGCCCCGGCGCAGCGCCGGTTGCAGCAAAGGCCAGGTGATGCGCCAGAACGCCCGCCAGGGACTGGCACCCAGCGTGCGCGCGGCGGCCAGGTAGTGTGCGGGCATGCCGTCCAAGCCCGTCGCCAGCGACGTCGCGACAAAGGGATAGGCCAGCAGCGCGTAGGCAGCGACTAAGAGGGGTGCACTGGCCGTCCACGACGGATACATCAGCAGCAAGCCAAAGGCCACAAGAATGGGCGACACCACAAACGGCAAAAAAGCCAGCGCCCGCAACACCGCCCAACGCCGGGCAGCCAGCGCGTGACATACGCCCAGCAGCGTGGCCAACACCAAGGCGCAAGCAGAAAAACGCAGCGTATTCCACAGCGCGTGCAGGGTATCCGGGTCCGCCAGCACAGCCCAGGCCTGCGGCCCGGCCGATAACGCCCGCCAGACAATCGCCGCAACCGGCGCGCCGCACAGCAGCCCCAGCACCGAGACGCAGCCGACAACCGCTAACCACTGCCCCAGGCTGCGCGGGCGCTGCCGGGCAATCCGGTCTGCGCGCACCGGCGTGGCCAGGCGACGCTCCAAGGCTGAATACGCCAAGGCACATAAACCGGTGGCAAGCAACATCCAGCCGGCAAGTACCCCCGCCTGCAGCAGCTGCAATTCGTGGGCGACCAGGGTGTATATCTCCACTTCCACCGTCGCGTAGCGCGGCCCGCCCAGCAGCAGCGCCAAACCAAATCCGGAGAAGCAGTACAAAAAAACCAGGCACAGCGCCGACATCAGCCAGGGCAGCATGGCCGGCCACTCGATGCGCCAGAACGCACGCCAAGGCGTAGCGCCCAGCGTGCGCGCAGCGGCCACCCGAGAGGCACTGGCCTGCTCCAGCGCCTCGGTGGCAGCGCGCACCAGAATGCAGAGGTTGAAAAACACATTGCCGTACAGCAGCAGCCAGGGCGTTTGCTCCAGCGAACAAGGCAGCCACTGCTGCACTACACCGCGCGGGCCGAGCAATGCCAATACGCCGATCGCCGCGACCAGCGTGGGCACGACAAAAGGCAGCATCAAAGCGCGCAGCAGCAGGCTGCGGGCCGGAAATTCCAACCGCGCCAGCACCCAGGCCACCGGCACACCCAGCACCAGCACCAGCGCGCAGGTCAGCGCCGCCTGCAAGCCGGACCACAGCAAGCGCCAGCGCAGGTAGTCGTCAGCCCAAGGGCTGAACCAGGTGAGCCAACCCGCATCCGACCAGCCCGCTTGCGCCAACAAGCGCAGCGCAGGTGCCAGCAACAACAAAACCAGAAAGCCCAGCGGCACGGCCGCCAACACCAGGCTACCCGCGCCGGGCGCCGGCGACCACACCGTGGACCAGGGCGGCGCGGATCGACGGGCAGCTTCAGCCATGGCGAAAGGGCGGTGGCGCGGTGGCGATTACTTCAACACCACCTTGGTCCAGCGTGCCACCCAGGCTGCGCCCTTGTCGGCAACATCCTTCTCCGAAGGTGCATCGGCCTGTGCTGGCTCGGGGGCAAACTTCATCACATCGGCGCGGGCGACTGCGGCATCAACCGGGTACATCCACATCTCGGTCTGCATCTGCTTTTGCACCTCGGGCGAGCGCATGAACTCAATCAACTTGCCCGCCGCGACACGCGCGCCACCGCCCTTGACCAGGGCAATACCCTCGACCTGGCGGTACACCGCACCGGGAATCGCCAGGCTGCCGGTCGGCGACTCGGTGATTTTTTCTTTGCTGTAAAAAACTTCTGCAGCGGGGCTGGTGGCGTAGCTCACAACCAGCGCACGGGTACCGCCTTCGGCCCGGCTGAAGTCGGTGTAATACGCCTCGCTCCAGCCTTTGGCGACTTTCATGCCGCCCTGGCGCATGCGAGCCCACCATTCAAAGGCTTTGTCTTCACCCAGTGCGCCAATGGTCGCCAGCAAAAATCCGTAACCGGTGCTGGACGTGGCCGGGTTTTGCACCACCAGCAAGCGGGCGTTGGCAGGCTGGGCCAGCTCCTCCAGCGTGGTGGGCAAGGCCAACTTGCGTTTGGCAAACCAGGCTTTGTCGTAGTTGAGGGTGACATAGCCGTAGTCCACCGGAACGAGCGGCGCTGGCAAAGCGGCCAGACTCTCGCGGCTGGCGGCGGGGCCGGCGTAGGCGTCGAGTACATCCGCTGCCAGTGCCTTGGCGGCCAGCGCGTTGTCGATGCCGAAAACCACATCGGCCACCGGCGCTTTGTGCGTGAGGATCAGCTTGTTGAGCATCTCACCGGCGTCACCGGCTTTGCTGATGCGCAATTTGACACCCGCCTCTTTTTCAAACTGGGCCAACAAGGGCTTGGGCAGTGCGAAGGCGCTGTGGGTCAGCACCCGCAGTTCGGGGGGCTTGTCTTGCGCGAACGCCGCTCCTGCGCAGGCCGCGCCGAGGCTGAGTACAACGATGGCCGCGTGGCGACGCAGAGAAGAGAAAGCGGAAGAAAAAATGCCGTGGTTCATGGTGCGCCTCGATTCGTTACAAACTTCCTGAGCGGAACATGCGACGAAAAAAAGCCACAGAACACACGGCATTTTCCCCATCACACTTCCTACGCTGGTATGACCCAGATCAGGTTCATGGGGTATTTCTCAGTCCGGCTTGCGCCGGACAC
>CANFTU010000112.1 GCA_947450005.1 Comamonadaceae bacterium
CTCTATCCGGAGCAGGAACCCGACCCATTAGATGCCCTGATCAACCAGCGCCTGGGCCTGGGCGGCAACCGCAGCGACAAGGTGCAGCCGCCGGCCGCAGCAACCGTGACGCAAGACGCGGACCCCCTGGGTGATCTCATCGCGCAACGCAGCGGCACCGCCCCGCCCGCCGCACCCGGACCCGCGCCCGCTGCCAAAACCACCGCTGCGCCCCCGCCCCCAGCGCAGCCGGCAGCAGCCCCTTCCAGCACGGGTACACCAGCCGACGGCGTTGACCGCATGATCATCATCGCGCTGGACCCCGGCCACGGCGGAGAGGACCCCGGCGCCATAGGCCCCGGCGGGACCCGCGAGAAAGACGTGGTGCTGCGACTCGCCTACCTGCTGCGTGAGCGCATCAACACCAGCAGCGTCAAAGGCATGCCCATGCGGGCCTTTCTAACCCGGGATGCGGACTACTTTGTGCCGCTGCACGTGCGCGTACAAAAGGCGCAGCGCGTCCAGGCAGACTTGTTGGTAAGCCTGCACGCCGATGCGTTTTTCACCCCGGATCCGCAAGGCGCGAGCGTGTTTGCGCTCAGCCAGGGCGGCGCATCCAGCAGCGCGGCCCGCTGGATGGCCGACAAGGAGAACAAGGCGGACGTGGTCGGCGGCATCAACATCAAAGCCAAAAGTGCAGAAGTCCAAAGCGCGCTGTTGGACATGAGTACCACGGCGCAAATTGTGGACAGCCTCAAACTGGGCAGCACGCTGCTGGGCGAAGTCGCCCGCGTGGGCAAATTGCACAAAGGGCAGGTGGAACAAGCTGCTTTTGCGGTCTTGAAAGCGCACGATATCCCCAGCGTGCTGGTCGAAGCGGCCTTCATCAGCAACCCGGCTGAAGAGGCCAAACTCAACAGCGAGGCATTTCAAACCCAGTTCGCCGACGCGCTGATGCGCGGCCTGTTGGGTTATTTCTCCAAGAACCCGCCGCTGGCGCGCAAGCGCACGATGTCCTAGTTGACGTCAGACCTGCGCCGTGCCCGCCAGGAGCCCAACAGCACCAGCAAACCCGGGCCGACAATCATGGCCCAGATGATTTTGTCCAGATGGGTTTTGACCCAGGGTATGTTGCCGAAAAAGTAGCCCACAGTGACGATGCCACCGACCCATAGCGCGCCACCGGTCACATCGAAAAACGTGAATTTACGCCGCGTCATTTGCGCCACGCCCGCGACAAACGGCGCGAAGGTGCGAACAAAAGGCATGAAGCGCGCTGCGATGATGGTGATGCCGCCGTACTTTTCATAAAACGCGTGTGCCTGGTCAAAAGCACGGCGGTTGAACCAGCGCGAGTCTTCCCACTGGAAGACACGCGGCCCGATGGCGCGTCCGATGGCGTAGTTGGACTGGTTGCCCAGCACCGCTGCGGCGAAAAGCAGGGGAACCAGGATGGCGTAGTCCATCAAACCGATTCCGCACATGGCGCCCGCCACAAACAGCAGCGAATCACCCGGCAAAAAAGGCATGACCACAACGCCGGTTTCAATGAACACAATCGCAAACAACAGCGCATAAACCCAGGCACCGTAAGTTTGGACAAAGAGCTCCAAATGCTGGTCCACATGAAGAATGAAGTCCAGAAGCGTGGTGATGATTTCCATGGGCGGTGATTATGGGCTCGGCCTGTGTCGGCACAATCCACGCCAAAGACCCTCCTATGCAAACCTTCTACAACTCCCGCCACGCCGCCCACGCCGGGCAATTCGAAATGTTCCGCGGCGCCTTGGTGCCCTGCTTTGAAGTGCCCGCGCGCGCTGATTGGGTGCTGGCCGAATTACAACGCAGGCAACTCGGCGTGGTGCTGGAACCGCACGCATTCGACGACAGCGCGCTGACCCGCGTCCACAGCCCGCGGTACCTGGATTTTCTGCAATCCGCATGGACGCAATGGCTGGCCCTGGACCCCGACAACACCGGCCGTGACGTGCTGCCCAGCGTATGGCCGGGTGCGGACGGCCGCAGCGATCTGGAACCCACCAACTTTTCAGCCCGGCTTGGCTTGTACTGCTTTGACGCCGGCACGCCCCTGACCGCCGGTACCTGGCAAGCCGCGCGCAGCGGCGCCGATTGCGCGCTCAGTGCCGCCGCCGCGGTGCTGGGTGGCCAACAGGCCGCGTTTGCGCTGACGCGTCCGCCCGGGCACCATGCAGGCGCGGGATATTTCGGTGGCTACTGCTTTATCAACAATGCAGCGCTGGCCGCACAGCATCTGCGCGACCAAGGGCTGGAGCGGGTTGCGGTGCTGGACGTGGACTACCACCATGGCAATGGCACGCAATCCATTTTTTACGACCGGAGCGACGTCTTCTTTGCGAGCATCCACGGCGACCCGCGTACCGAATACCCGTTTTATCTGGGCCATGCGGATGAGCGGGGCGCGGGGGCTGGTATGGATGCCAACCTGAATCTGCCGCTGGCGCGCGGTGCGGATTACGCCACCTGGTCGCAGGCATTGGACACAGCGCTAAGCGCCATCACACGCTATGGAGCGCAGGCGTTGGTCCTGTCCCTGGGTGTGGATACCTTCGCGCAGGATCCGATTGCGGGCTTCACTTTGCACAGCGACGATTACCTGCGCGTGGGCGAGCGCATCGCGCGCCTGCAGCTGCCAACCGTCATCGTGTTTGAAGGCGGCTACGCGGTGGATGCGGTGGGCGTGAACGTCGCCAATGTGGTGCAAGCCTTTGCCTGATGCGCGCCAGCAATCGCGTCAGGGTAGAAACAGGCTGTGCAAATCATTCAAAAAATCAAAACCCCGCGGCGTCGGGCGCACATGCATCAGGTCGGCGTCTAGCAGGCCGCGCGCTTGCCCTGCGCGCAAACCGGGCTCTATCGCGCTGAGGGGCAAACCCGTGCGTTCGCTGAACAGCGCCAGCGCAAAACCATCTTTCAAGCGCAGCGCATTCAGCATGAATTCAAAGGGCAAATCCGCGCGGCTGACCTCTACGCTTTGGGTCACCGTGGCACTGCCGCCGCCGCTTTGTGCGCGCTGCATGTACAGCGCCGGATCACGGGCGCGCACCTGGCGGATCACGCGGTGGGGGAAGCTGAGCTTGCTGTGGGCGCCCGCACCAATGCCCAGGTAGTCACCAAATTCCCAGTAGTTGCGGTTGTGCCAGCAGGCGTGTCCGGCACGCGCATAGGCCGAGACTTCGTAACGCGCCAGCCCGGCCTCTTGCGCCTCGGCGCTGATGTGGTCCAGCATGTCGTAGGCCGCGTCGTCACCGGGGAGGACGGGCGGATGGGTGGCGAAATAGGTGTTGGGCTCCAGCGTGAGTTGGTAGATCGACAGGTGCGGCGGCGCGAAAGCCAGCGCGGTGGCCAAGTCGGCCTTCAGCTCATCCAAGGTCTGGCCGGGCAATGCGTACATCAAATCCAAATTGAACGTGGCAAAGGCCTGCGCGGCCTCCTCAACGGCTGCCAGCGACTGCGCGCGGTCATGGATGCGGCCCAGCGCCTGCAAATGTCCGTCATGGAAGCTCTGCACACCGATGGACAAGCGGGTCACGCCGGCACCGGCAAAGTCCCGGAAACGTTCCTTCTCAAACGTTCCGGGGTTCGCCTCCATGGTGATTTCGCAGTCCGGCGCCAAGCGCAGGCGGGCGCGGATGTCGCCGATCAGGCTGGCAATGGTCGCCGGCTCGAACAGGCTGGGCGTGCCGCCGCCGATGAACACGCTGCGCACCACCCGCCCCCAGATCAGCGGCAGCGCGGCCTCCAGATCGGCCAACACGGCCTGCGTGTAAGCGGCTTGCGGCAACTTACCGTCTGTGTGCGCGTGCGAATTGAAATCGCAATACGGGCATTTGCGCAAACACCATGGGATATGCACATACAAAGACAGCGGAGGCAATCCCTGCAATTGCAAGGTTCCGGGGCGCATCAGGGTGGCCAGGTCCACAACCGGTGCCGGACCCTGCTCCGCATCCGGCTGCGCCAGGATGGGAATCATGCGAACCAGCGCTCGCGCATCATGGCCAACATCAACTGCGCAGCGCGGCCCCGGTGGCTATGCGCGTTTTTGACAGCGGGATCCAGCTGTGCAAAGGTTTTGCCGAATTCGGGAATCCACAACACCGGGTCAAAACCAAATCCCTTGTCGCCTCGGCGTTCGCGTGTGATTTCTCCAGCAGCGCGGCCCACAGCGATCAGCGGCTCGGGGTCGTCTACGCTGCGCACCGCCACCAGGGTGCTGACCAAGGCGGCGCGTCGGTCGCCAATGCCCTGCATCTGCTCCAGCAAGGCGGTTACGTTGTAGTCATCGCCTTTGGGGTAGCCAAACTGGGTGGCATAAAAAGCCGTATCGACCCCGGGCAATCCGCCAAACGCGTTCACGCACAAACCGGCGTCGTCAGCCAGTGCCGGTAGGCCGGTGTGTTGCGCGGCATTGCGCGCCTTGGCCAGCGCGTTTTCGACAAAGGTGCGGTAGGGTTCGGGCGACTCGGGTACGCCCACAGTGCCCTGCGCGATCAGTTGCACGCCCAGGGGCGCGAACAGGTCCTGCAACTCGCCGAGCTTGCCCTGGTTATTGGAAGCCAGAACCAGTTGCATACCGGACATTACGCGGGCTGCGCCAACGCGGCTTGCTGCAAGGCCAGCAATTCCGCGATACCTTTTCCGGCCAGATCCAGAAGCGCCTGCATTTCGGTGCGCGTGAAGGCCGCGCCCTCGGCGGTACCTTGCACTTCCACAAAGTTTCCGGCACCGGTCATGACCACATTCATATCGGTATCGCACGCCGAGTCTTCGGTGTATTCCAGGTCCAGCAGTGGCACGCCCTGCACAATGCCCACGGAGATCGCTGCCACCGCTTCTTTGATGGGCGACTGCGTGATCTTGCCTTGGCGTAAGAGCCAGTTCACCGCGTCTTGCGCGGCGACAAAGGCGCCCGTGATCGCGGCGGTGCGGGTACCGCCATCGGCCTGGATCACGTCGCAATCCAGCGCAATCGTGCGCTCGCCGAGTAACTGCAAATCAAATACTGCGCGCATGGAGCGGCCAATCAAGCGCTGGATTTCCTGGGTGCGCCCGCTCTGCTTGCCTTTGGCGGCTTCGCGGTCGCTGCGGGTGTGGGTGGAGCGCGGCAGCATGCCGTATTCCGCAGTCACCCAACCCTCGCCGCTGCCGCGCTTGTGCGGCGGCACGCGTTCCTCGACCGAAGCCGTGCACAAAACTTGGGTGCCGCCAAAAGCAATCAACACCGAACCTTCGGCATAGGCGGTGTAACCACGGGTGATAGTGACCGGGCGCAAAGCGTCCGGGGCGCGGTGGATACGGGAAGCGATAGTCATGAAGGTTCTCAGTTCACTAAAAAAATTATTCGGGTAGCGCCGCCGGTATGCGCCCCACGGGTGGGCCGAAGGTGCCGCGCAAGGCGGTGATGGCAGCAATCAGTTCGTTCTCGTCCATATCGGTGGGCGGCTCGGGGGTATCGGAGTGCGCCGGTTCGCAGACCCACCCGCTGGCATCGTCCAGGCCGGTCTGCGCGTCATCAATCGACTTTTGCGCGGGCTGCCACTCCAGCGCCAGCGCAGTCAGATTGTCGCTGCGGGCGCCGGCCTTTCGATAAGCCCGCTGGACCAGGGTCTCGGTGGCTGCATGCGGCGGCAAATGCGCAATGCCACGGGCGATTTCCATATCACTCAAAGGACCCCACAAACCATCGCTGCACAGCAGCAGCTTGTCACCCGGCTCCAGTGCGGCAGGCTCCGAGACATCGATACGCGGCAGTGTGGGCGCGCCCACGCAGGTGTACAAAACATGGCGCTGGGGCACATCCACCTGCCCGGTGTGTCGCCGGTCCGGTCCGGCATGGTCCACGGTGCGCGCACGCACGGCATCGCCCCGCACCCAGTACAGCCGTGAATCGCCACAGTGCGCCCATTGCACCTGCCCGTCCTGCACCAGCGCGGCCACCAGGGTGGTGCGCGGCGGCGCGGCCATGGAGCGCACCACCGCGTAGCGCAGGATCTCGTAATGGGCGGTCAAAAACGCGCGTGTGAGAAATGCTTTGCCATCGGCCAGGCGCGGTGTGGCTTGGCGCCTGAAGCAGGCCACCATGCAGTCCACGGCCATTTGCGCCGCCACTTCGCCCAGCGGATAACCGCCCAAGCCGTCGGCGACCAGCAGCAGCACAGACTGCGAGGTGTAGCAATAGGTGCTCCGGTCCTCGTTGAGATCACGCCCGCCGATGCGGCTGGTATGGGCCACCGAAAATGTCATGGCTTATTGTGCCTGCGCGAGGCCGTAGGGCAGGGACTTCTGCAATTCCAGCACCGATTGCGGTCGCAACCCAGGCTCCAGGGACAGGCAGCGCCCGACCACCGACAGCAAGGCGTCCGAATACACGCCGCGCAAACGCTCCAAATGCGCAGCCAGGTTGTCCGTCTTGCGCCGCGTGGGCACATCCATGGGCGGATAACCGCGCATACAGGAATACAAACAGGCGCCCAGTGAATAGACATCGGTCCACGGCCCCAGCGGCGTGCCGCGCACATACAACTCCGGCGCAGCAAAACCCGGCGTGTACATGGGCCGCAGCGCCATCGCCTCCGGGTCCAGCGCGTGCCGGGCGGCCCCGAAGTCAATCAGCACCACACGGTCGTCGCTGGTGATGAAGATATTGCCGGGCTTGAGGTCCAGGTGCAGCAGTTTGCGCTGGTGCACCACGCGCACCGCAGCAAAGAACTCCAGGAACAACGAACAAATCGTGGCCTCGCCCAGGTTGCCCGCCCCGCGCTGCTGCCGGGCGTTGACAATGAAGTCCTGCAGGCTATTGCCTTGCAAAAAATTCATCACCATATAGACCGTTCCGTTCGCCGCAAAGAAGTCCAGCACGCTGCTGACCCCGGGGTGCGAAATCTCGGCAAGCGCCCGCCCTTCATGGAAAAAGCTTTGCAAGCCCAAGCGGTACAGGCGCAATTTGTCCGGGCTGGTTTGGGTATGGGTGGTGCCGCTGACGCGGCTGGACAGGGTGGCAGGCAGGTATTCCTTGATCGCCACTTGCTGCGACCGCGCGTTGATCGCCAAGTACACGATGCTGAATCCGCCCACCGCGAGGTTGCGCACAATCCGGTATCCCTGCACAAGCGTGCCGGGCGCAAGGGGTGCGGGCTGGTGCATGGAGGGCTCGGAGCAGCCGGTAGGGGAAGTGTGCGGGGTAAACCAAGGTATTCTCGGCTCTACCCAAAGGGGAAGGAAAACGACGTGCCAGTTTACAGTATGACCGGATACGCGAGCGCGCAGCGCAGCGTGGACGCGCAGGCCGATGCAGCAGGCCTGGAGCCCGC
>CANFTU010000113.1 GCA_947450005.1 Comamonadaceae bacterium
GGCAAGTTGCACATGGGCCACGTGCGCAACTACACCATCAACGACATGCTCACGCGCCACCTGCGCATGAAGGGCTACAACGTCTTGATGCCCATGGGTTGGGACGCCTTCGGCCTGCCGGCGGAAAACGCGGCGCTGAAAAACGGCGTGCCACCGGCCCAATGGACGTTTGACAACATCGCGTACATGAAGCAGCAGATGCAGGCCATGGGCCTGGCCATCGACTGGTCGCGCGAAATTGCCACCTGTGACCCCACGTATTACCAGTGGAACCAGTGGCTGTTCCTGAAGATGCTGGAAAAAGGCATTGCCTACCGCAAGACGCAGGTCGTCAACTGGGACCCGGAAGATCAGACCGTGTTGGCTAACGAGCAGGTCATTGACGGGCGCGGCTGGCGCACCGGTGCCTTGGTCGAGAAGCGCGAGATCCCGGGCTACTACCTCAACATCACCCAGTACGCCCAGGAGCTGCTGGACCACGTGCAGATCGGTAACCCCCAGGCCACGCTGAACGGCTGGCCCGACAAGGTGCGGCTGATGCAGGAGAACTGGATCGGCAAGTCCGAGGGCGTGCGCTTTGCCTTCCCGCACGACATCCGTGACGCCGCCGGTCAGCTCATTCAGGACGGTCGCATGTACGTGTTCACCACGCGCGCCGACACCATCATGGGCGTGACCTTTTGCGCCGTGGCCGCCGAACACCCGCTGGCCGCGCACGCAGCCGCCTCCAACCCAGCCTTGGCGGCATTCATCGAGGAATGCAAAACCGGCGGCACGACCGAGGCCGAGCTGGCCACGCAAGAGAAAAAGGGCATGCCCACCGGCCTTTTTGTGGTCCACCCGCTGACGGGCGAGAAGGTTGCCGTTTGGGTGGGGAACTATGTGCTGATGTCGTATGGCGATGGCGCGGTCATGGGCGTGCCGGCGCATGACGAGCGGGATTTTGCGTTTGCGCTGAAGTACGGCCTGGCGATTCAACCCGTGGTCGCGGTGAAGGGGCAGACCTTTGATGCGCGCGTTTGGCAGGATTGGTACGCGGACAAGCAAACCGGCGTATGCGTCAACTCCGGCGACCTCGACGGCTTGAATCAAAAAGCCGCTGCAGACAAGGTTGCCGGACTGCTGGGCGCCAAAGGCCTGGGCGAGAAAAAAACCACCTGGCGTTTGCGCGACTGGGGCGTGAGCCGCCAGCGCTACTGGGGCACGCCGATTCCCATCATCCATTGCGACGAGCATGGCGCGGTGCCGGTGCCCGAAAAAGACCTGCCCGTGGTGTTGCCGCAAGACTGCATCCCTGACGGCTCAGGCAATCCGCTGCACAAGCACGAAGGCTTTCACAAAGGTGTGGTTTGCCCCACCTGCGACAAACCCGCGCGGCGCGAAACCGACACCATGGATACCTTTGTCGATTCGAGCTGGTACTTTTTGCGCTACTGCGACCCGGCCAACAACCAGGCCATGGTGGCGGATGGTGCGGCCTACTGGGCGCCCATGGACCAGTACATCGGCGGCATTGAGCACGCGATTCTGCATTTGCTTTATGCGCGCTTCTGGACCAAGGTGATGCGTGATATGGGTCTGGTCAAGGTGGATGAGCCGTTCACCAAGCTGCTGACCCAGGGTATGGTGCTGAACCATATTTATTCGCGCCGCAACGACAAGGGCGGCAAAGACTATTTCTGGCCCCATGACGTCGAGCATGTGCTGGATGCGGCGGGCAAAGTCACCGGTGCGCGGCTGGTCAACGCCGTGGGCGATCTGCCGGTGGGCACGCCGATTGACTACGAGGGCGTGGGTACCATGTCCAAGTCCAAAAACAACGGCGTCGATCCGCAAGCCTTGATCGAAAAATACGGTGCCGACACCGCCCGCTTGTACACCATGTTCACCGCGCCGCCCGAGGCCACGCTGGAGTGGAACGACGGCTCGGTCGAGGGCAGCTACCGGTTCTTACGCCGGGTCTGGAACTTTGCCGCCAAACATGAAGCGTTGTTGCGCGGTGCCGCCGCTAAGCCGGTTCCTGCTGACCTGGGCAAGGCTGCCAAAGCCTTGCGCCTGGACATCCATACGGTGCTCAAGCAGGCCAATTACGACTACGAGCGCATGCAATACAACACCGTCGTCTCGGCGGTGATGAAGATGCTCAACACCCTGGAAGACGCCAAGCTGTCGGATTCGGCAAGTGACGCCGCAGCCCTGGCGGAATGCGTCTCCATCCTCTTGCGGGTGTTGTATCCGGTCTGCCCGCACATCAGCCACCAGCTGTGGTCCGACCTGGGCTTTGCGCAGGTCCACGGGGATTTGCTGGACGCCGCCTGGCCCGCAGTCGATGACGCCGCTTTGCAGCGCGATGAGGTCGAATTGATGCTGCAGGTCAACGGTAAATTGCGTGGCGCGGTGCTGGTTCCATCCACCGCCAGCAAAGAAGCGATTGAGGCTGCTGCCATTGCCAGCCCGGTATTCCAGAGCTTGGCCCAGGGCGCCGCGCCCAAAAAGGTCATTGTGGTGCCAGGCCGGTTGGTGAATTTGGTACTGTGAGCGCATGAATAGCCGCCGCCGTCTTTTTCGCAGTCTGTTGCTCGCCGGCGCGGCAACCGGTCTTGTGGCCTGTGGCTTCCATTTGCGCGGCGCGCTGGACTTCGCCTTTGACACCGTGGCGGTAACGCCGGAGACCGGTGGCGCGGTGGCCCCTGAATTGATCCGGGTGCTCGGTGACCGCATCCGCCCGGTTGCGCCCCGGCAGGATCAGGAGCCGCCCCAGGTCATCGTCGACATCCTGAGCGAGGCCCGGGAAAAGTCCGTTGTCGGTACCAATTCTTCCGGCCAGGTTCGCGAGTTCCAGTTGCGCTTGCGCGTGAAGTTCCGCATGCGCACGCCGCAGGGCCGTACCCTGATTGAAGAGACCGAGGTCGCGCAGCAACGCGACATCAGCTTCAGCGAGGCCGCCGTCCTCTCCAAAGAAGCCGAGGAAACACTGCTCTTTCGCGACATGCAAAGCGACATCGTGCAGCAGTTGCTGCGGCGCATGGCGGCGGTTAAAACCCTCAGCCCCTAAGCCCGCATGCAGCTCAGCGCCCAGCAACTCGGGGCCCATCTGGAGCGCGGCTTGAAAAGCCTGTACGTCCTGCATGGCGACGACCCACTTTTGCAGCAGGAAAGCCTGGACCAGATCCGCGCTGCCGCCCGCGCCCAGGGTTTTGGCGAGCGCACTTCGCACACTGTGATGGGCGCGCACTTCGACTGGAGCGCGGTGCTCTCGGCCAGCCAGTCCATGAGTTTGTTCTCCGACAAACAAATCACCGAAATCCGCATTCCCAGCGGTAAGCCCGGCAAAGAAGGCAGCACGGCGCTGCAACAACTGGCCGAATCGGCGGCGGGTGACGAGGGCAACCTGACCATCGTGCTGCTGCCGCATCTCGATAAGGCATCCAAGTCCAGCGCCTGGTTCATGGCGCTGGAGGGGCAGGGGGTATCGATCGCCGTGGAACCGATGGAGCGCAGCGCATTGCCGCAGTGGCTGGCCACACGGCTGGCTGTGGTGGGCCTGCGGGTCGAATCCGGCGAGCAGGGACAACACACCCTGCAGTTTTTTGCTGACCGGGTCGAGGGCAACTCCTTGGCTGCCGCGCAGGAAATCCAAAAACTCGCCCTGCGCTACCCGCCCACGCCCGAAAACGGTGGCGTACTCAGCGCTGAGCAGGTCGAGGCCGCCGTGCTGAATGTCGCACGCTATGACGTGTTCAAACTTTCGGATGCGGTGTTGTCCGGCCACAGACAGCGCGTGCAGCGCATGCTCGACGGACTGCGCGCCGAAGGTGAAGCCGAGGTGCTGGTGCACTACACCCTGGCCGAAGACATCCGCGCCTTGAAGCGCGTCAAAGACGCCACCGCCCAGGGCCGGCCGCTGCCGCTGGCGCTCAAAGAGCAGCGCATCTGGGGCAACCGCGAGCGCCACTTTGCCCGCGTGTTGCCGCGTTTGGGTGAAGCAGCGTTGGCCGATTTGCTGCAATCGGCGCACCAGGTGGACGGCATCGTCAAAGGCCTCAAGCGCCCGGATTGGCCGTTGGATGGTTGGCAGGCCTTGCAGCGCCTGGCCCTGCAGCTCTGCGCGCTGTGTGACGCCAGTGCGCCGCAACCGGCCTTGCGTGGGAAAATGCCCGCATGAACGCTGTCTCCACCACCGAATACGCCCTGGGCCTGGGCGCGCAGGCCAAGGCCGCCTCTGCGCGGATGGCCAAGGCCTCCACGGCTGCCAAAAATCATGCCCTGCTGCGTTTAGCCGCACTGCTGCGCCAGAACACCGCCGCTCTGCAATCCGACAACGCCAAAGACCTCGAGCGGGCGGTGGCCGCCGGACTTGCCGCGCCCATGGTGGACCGCTTGCGTTTGACCCCCCAAGTGCTGGAAACCTGCGCGCAAGGCTGCGAGCAGCTTGCCGCCATGCCCGATGTGATCGGCGACATCACCGGCATGAAGCAGCAACCCAGCGGCATCCGCGTGGGCCAGATGCGCGTGCCCATCGGTGTCTTCGGCATGATTTTTGAGAGCCGCCCCAATGTGACCATCGAGGCTGCGAGTCTGAGTATCAAAAGCGGTAATGCCTGCATCCTGCGCGGCGGCTCCGAGGCAATTGATTCCAATAGAGCGCTGGCGCTGCTGGTGCAGCAGGCCCTGCTGGACAGCGGGCTGCCGGCTGACGCGGTGCAGCTGGTGCAAACCACGGACCGCGCGGTGGTGGGCGAGCTCATCGCCATGCCGCAGTTCGTGGACGTGATCATTCCGCGCGGCGGCAAGGGCCTGATCGAGCGCATCAGCCGCGACGCCAAGGTGCCCGTGATCAAGCACCTAGACGGCAACTGCCACACCTATGTGGACGACCCCTGCGACATCGCCATGGCGGTGCGCGTGGCCGACAACGCCAAAACCCAGAAATACAGCCCCTGCAACGCCAGCGAAAGCCTGCTGGTGGCGCGCGGTGTGGCCGCAGAATTTTTGCCGCAAATCGGCGCTATCTATGCCGCCAAAGGCGTGGAAATGCGCGTCTGCGCCGCGTCCAAGGCCCTGCTGGCCGGCGTGTCCGGCGCAATTCTGCAGGACGCCAGCGAGCAGGATTGGTTTGAGGAATACCTCGCCCCCATCATCAGCATCAAGGTGGTCGATGGCCTGGACGCCGCCATTGCCCACATCAACCACTATTCCAGCCACCACACCGACGCCATCCTCACCCGCGACCACATGCACGCCCAGCGCTTCCTGCGCGAAGTCGATTCCTCCAGCGTCATGGTCAACACCAGTACCCGTTTTGCCGACGGTTTCGAATACGGCCTGGGGGCTGAGATCGGCATCTCCACCGACAAATTCCACGCGCGCGGCCCGGTGGGTATTGAGGGCTTGACCTCGCTCAAATACGTGGTCTTGGGGCAGGGGGAAGTGCGGGGCTGAGTGTTCAGGGCCAGGGTCGACAATCCCCCCATGACCCACGCCTTCGAATCGCTCACCCCGGATACCGTTCTCGACGCACTGGAGTCGGTAGGCCTGCGCGGCGATGGGCGTTTGACGGCGCTGTCTTCGTATGAAAACCGGGTGTACCAAGCGGTGCTGGAAGACGGCAGCCAGGTGGTCGCCAAGTTTTACCGGCCGCAGCGTTGGAGCGAGGCGCAAATTCTGGAAGAGCACGCGTTTTCGGCCGAGTTGATGGCCGCCGAAGTGCCGGCCATCGGGCCGCTGGTGATGGGCGGGCAGACCTTGCACCAATTCGGCGGTTTTTCTTTTAGCGTCAGCCCGCGCCGGGGCGGACGCCAGCCCGAGTTGGACGACCTCGAAGTGCTGGAATGGATAGGGCGCTTTCTGGCCCGCATCCACACGGTCGGTGCCAAGCAGCCGTTCGTGGCGCGTCCCGCCTTGAACCTCGCAACATTCGGTACCGAGTCGGTGAACTGGCTCCTTGAGAACCACCAGGTGCCGCTGGACGTGCAATCGGCTTGGACCGATGCGGCGCAGCAGGCGCTGGCGCTGGTGGCCGCGCATCCGGCGCTGGCCGATCCGGGCTCCGGGCCGATCCGCCGTATCCGCCTGCATGGCGACTGCCACCCCGGCAATATTCTGTGGACGCCGCTGGACGCTGCGGCCGGACCGGGGCCGCATTTTGTGGATTTGGACGATGCCCGCAGCGGCCCGGCGGTACAGGACTTTTGGATGCTGCTCAGCGGCGAGCGGCACCAGCAAACCCGCCAGCTCGGCGCGCTGGTGGACGGCTACGAGCAGTTCCGCGACTTTGACCGCGACGAGCTGGCGCTCATCGAGCCGCTGCGCACCCTGCGCCTGATCCACTACAGCGCGTGGTTGGCGCGGCGCTGGAGCGACCCGACTTTCCCCGCCAATTTCCCCTGGTTTGGCAGCAGCGACTACTGGCACGGCCAGGTGCAGGTGCTGCAAGACCAGATCGAGGCCATGGCGGAGCCGCCGCTGGTGGTTTGACAGATGGTGCAACCGCTGCCCACGCTCAACCTCATCGGCGCAGGCCGGGTCGGTCAGACGCTGGCGCATCTGTGGACGCGTCACAGCGTGCTGCGGGTGCAGGATGTGTTGACCCGCTCGCCGGATAGCGCGCGCGCGGCACTGGACTTCATCGCACCCGACACACCCACTGCGCGCGGGGTCGCGCAGTGGGTCGACATGCGCCCGGCAGACATCTGGCTGCTGGCCGTGCCCGACGCGCAGATCGCCGCCTGCGCGCAGGATCTGGCAAGGCATGCCGGGCAGCGTGGTGATGCGCCGGCGCTGGCCTTTCATTGCAGCGGCGCGCAGAGCGCAGAGTTGCTCATGCCGCTGCGCGACATGGGCTGGTCACTTGCCAGCGCGCACCCGGTATTGAGCTTTGCCAGTGCGCAGACGGCGGTGGCGCAATTTGCCGGAACACCCTGCGCGCTCGAAGGTGACGCAGCCGCGTGCGACACCTTGCGCCCGCTGTTCACGGCGATTGGGGGTGCCTGTTTTGGTGTGCGCAGCCAGGACAAAGTGCTCTACCACGCGGCAGCTGTGTTGGGGACCAACTTCGCACCGGTCTTGCAAGCGCTGGCCGAAGAGGCCTGGCGCGCAACCGGCATGCCAGATGCATTGGTGCTGCGCTTGCGTGAGCGCCTGCTGCGCAACGCCGTGGACAACATCGTGGCCCTTGGGCCGCAAAAGGCTTTGACCGGGCCAGCCGCGCGCGGTGACC
>CANFTU010000114.1 GCA_947450005.1 Comamonadaceae bacterium
CCCTTCGAGCGTCGCCGCGTTCACTTTATGAATCTGGTCAAACCCGATCCGGGTGTCGAGGAAGGCGGCAACGGCTATTTCATTGGCTGCATTCAGCACCGCGGTGCTCCCTGGCGCGCCGCCCAGCGCATCCCACGCCAGACGCAGCCCCGGAAAACGGGCTTGGTGCTCAGGGCTGTCAAAAGTTTCAAAGCTCAGGCCCGTCATTGCGGAAAAGTCCAAGGCTTGCGTGCCGGACTCGATCCGCTGGGGCCAGGACAAGCCATAAGCAATCGGCCCGCGCATATCGGGAACTCCCAGTTGCGCGACCACCGAATGGTCCACAAATTGCACCATCGAATGCACCACGCTTTGCGGATGGATGATGACCTCGATGCGCGAAGGATCCAGCCCGAACAGGAACTTGGCCTCGATCACTTCCAGCGCCTTGTTCATCATGGTCGCCGAGTCCACCGAGATTTTGCGGCCCATGCTCCAGTTGGGGTGTGCACAGGCCTGCTGCGGAGTGACCGCAGACAGGGTTGCCGGATCACGGGTGCGAAAAGGCCCACCGGATGCGGTGAGGATGATTTTGTCTACCACCGATGGCCACAGCGCGCGATCGGGCGGCAGCGACTGGAAAATGGCCGAATGCTCGCTATCAATCGGCAGCAGTGTGGCATTGCCCGCCCGCACCGCATCCATGAAGAAAGATCCGCCAACCACCAAAGCCTCTTTATTCGCCAAGAGCAGGCGTTTGCCCGCCCGCGCTGCAGCAATACAGGAAGAAAGGCCCGCGGCACCCACAATGGCTGCCATCACCATATCCACCTCGGGGTGCGCCGCGACCTCGTCTAGCGCGTCATGCCCCAACAGGACCCGGGTCTCACTGCCCGCGGCGGCGAGCCGGGATTGAAGATGGGTTGCGGCAAGCGGGTCGGTAGCGACGACAAACTGCGGCTGATGCGTCAGGCACTGGGAAAACAGGACATCAATACGCGAATGGCCTGATAGAGCGAACACTGAAAAGCGACGTGGATGCCGCGCCAGCACGTCTAGGGTGTTGACCCCGATCGAACCGGTTGAGCCCAATACGGTGATACGTTGCTTACGCTCACTCATAGGGTTACCGCGAAACCAACCATAAAGCCAGGGGAAGTACAGGCAGCAGGGCATCTACGCGATCCAAGACGCCGCCATGACCGGGCAGCAAGCCGCTGCTGTCCTTGACCCCGGCAGCACGCTTGAACAAGGACTCCAACAAGTCACCGACGACACCCGCAGCCACCAGCAAGCCCAATACCAGAGCCCCCATCGCACCCCACTGCTCTGCAACGCGGGAAAAGACACTCAAAGAAATGCCTGGCGTCTGGCTATCGGCATAACACCACAGAACGGCCATCAGACCCACACCCACAACAGCACCGGCAACACCTTCCCAGGTTTTCCCTGGACTGATGGTCACCGCGAGTTTGCGCGCAATCCAGCGGCCGCCGAAAGCCCGGCCCGCAAAGTACGCACAGATATCTGACACCCAGACCAGCGCCATCACAGAGAGCAAAAAATTGGTTCCGAGTTGTTTGGAATACACCAGAGCCAGCCAGGAGGCGAGCAAAAGCGCCAGGCCACCGGCATAGCGCAGCATCGGCGGCACCAGGACCCAGCGTGCAGCACCTGCACACAGGGCACCCACGGCCAGCGCGGACCATGCCAGTGCCGCGCCGAGCCAGATATCAACCAATTGGTCCGCGTCCATCTGCAACAGCCAAACCCCCATGCACAGCACACCCAAGCCGGCCGCCCCCAAAAGTGAAACAGTAGGCGCCTGTTCGTTCAAGCGTCCCCACTCCCAGGCAGCCGCAACCATCAGCGCTCCGGTGCACAGAACAAAGTAGCGTGGATCGGCAGCAAAAAGTGCCGGAAGCAAAATCGCCAGCAAGAGCACTGCGGTGATGACACGTTGGCGCAGCATGGAGTCCCGCGCCTCGGCTTACGCGGGAACGGCCGCCGTCGAAGGGCGGGTCCGGCCAAAACGCCGTTCCCGGCTGGCGTAGGCCTGCAGCGCCTGGTCCAGTTCCGCCGCGTCAAAGTCGGGCCACAAAACAGGGCTGAAATACAGTTCAGAGTAGGCGCACTGCCAGAGCAAAAAGTTACTCAATCGGTGTTCGTCCCCGGTGCGAATCAACAAATCAGGATCCGGGCACGGGGCCAAGGACAACGCCGCGTTCATGCTGGCCTCCGTGATGGGCGTCCCGGCGGACGCCAATCGCGCGGCGGCATCCACAATATCCCAACGCCCGCCATAGTTGAAGCAGATGTTGAGCACCATGCCCTGATTCGCTTGCGTCACCTGCTCCGCATCTCGCAGGACGGCGCACAAGTCCGGCTCCAAACCCTGCCGGCTACCCAAAAAACGCACGCGGATACCCCGCTCGTGGAGAGCAGCCAATTCACGCCGCAAGGCGACATTCAGGAGTTCCAGCAATCCGGACACTTCACCGGCAGGACGACTCCAATTTTCCGAAGAAAAAGCAAAAACGGTCAGGACGGGAATACCGCGGGTCAAGCAAGCCTGAATGGCCGTTTTAAGGGCGTCCACACCCCGCTTGTGGCCGGCCAACCGCGGCAGATGGCGCTTTTGCGCCCAACGGCCATTGCCATCCATCACGATGGCGATGTGCTGCGGCAACTTGCTGGCGGTGGGCATCTGGGTAAGGCGTACGGCAACGGGACTGCTTGTATGGGCGGAGCAGGCCCCAGCCTATACCGCCATGATGTCTTGCTCTTTCGCCGCGACCAAACGGTCCACATCGGCAATATGGCGGTCGGTGAGTTTTTGGATGTCAGCTTCCGAGCGCTTCTGTTCGTCTTCGGAAGCGAGCTTGTCTTTCACCAACTTTTTCACCGCATCGTTGGCATCGCGGCGTAAATTGCGGATGGCAATCTTGGCGGCTTCGCCTTCGTTGCGCACCACTTTGGTCAATTCGCGGCGGCGCTCCTCGGTCATCATCGGCATCGGTACGCGGATCAGTTCGCCCATGCTTGCCGGGTTCAATCCCAAATCGCTTTCGCGAATCGCCTTCTCAATCTTGGCCGCCATCGATTTTTCCCAAGGCTGGATGCCAATGGTTCGGGCATCGATCAGGCTCAGATTGGCTACTTGGCTCAAGGGCAGCATGGCGCCGTAGTAGTCCACATGGACGGTATCCAGCAGCGCAGGATTGGCGCGCCCGGTGCGCACTTTGGTCAAGCCGCTTTTCAGGGCTGCGATGGACGACTCCATCTTGGTACTCGCCTGTTCTTGAATTGCGTGCAAGCTCATAGTCCCCGTCTCCTCCACATCAAAGATGTACCAAAGTACCTTCGTCTTCGCCCATCACCACACGTTTAAGGGCCCCCAGCTTGAAGATTGAAAAAACCTTGATCGGCAGATTCTGATCGCGGCACAGGGCAAAGGCGGCCGCGTCCATGATCCCCAAATTGTTGCGCATCGCTTCGTCAAAGGTTAAGTGGCTGTACCGAGTCGCCTTGGGATCCTTCTTGGGATCGGCGCTGTACACGCCGTCCACCTTAGTGGCCTTGAGCACAATCTCGGCGCCGATTTCTGCTCCGCGCAGGGCGGCTGCCGTGTCCGTTGTAAAAAATGGATTTCCGGTTCCGGCAGCAAAAATCACCACCTTGCCTTCTTCGAGGTATTGCAAAGCCTTGGGCCGCACATAGGGCTCGACGACCTGCTCAATACCGATGGCGGACATCACGCGGGCGGTGAGGCCCGCCTTGTTCATGGTGTCGCCGAGGGCCAGGGAGTTCATCACTGTGGCCAACATGCCCATGTAATCGGCGGTAGCACGGTCCATGCCAACCGAGCCGCCGGCCACACCCCGGAAAATATTGCCACCACCGATCACAACCGCCACCTGCACACCCATACGGGTCACCTCGGCAACCTCGCCGACGATGCGCACAATCGTGTCGCGGTTGATACCGAACGCATCGTCACCCATCAGGGCCTCACCGGACAACTTCAGCAAAAGACGGCTGTAGGCGGGGCGATTCGGGGTCATGCTTGTCTCCATCAAAAGACCGGCGGGGACATTACACAAGCCAACATCAAGCCGCCTGCTTGGCCGCTGCGACTTGCGCAGCCACCTCGGCTGCAAAATCATCGACCCGTTTCTCAATGCCTTCACCGACTACATATAGCGTGAAACCCTTGACTACCGTGCCGGCAGCCTTGAGCATTTGCTCCACCGTTTGTTTGTCGTTTTTAACGAAAGCCTGATTGAACAGGGAGACTTCTTTCAGGAATTTCTGCACACCACCCTCGATGCGCTTCTTGACAATCTCATCCGACTGCACAGGCTTGCCGGCGGCCGTTGCAACCGCAGCGTCTTCGGCGGCCTTGGCTGCTGCGACCGAGCGCTCACGCTCGACCAATTCAGCGGGCACCTGATCCGACGACAAGGAAACCGGCTTCATGGCAGCCACGTGCATGGCTACATCCTTAGCGGCCGTGCGGTCACCTTCGAACGACACCAGCACACCAATACGGGTTCCGTGCAAATAAGACGCCACATGCGTGCCGGCAGCCGGACGATTGAAGCGCCGGAAAGTCATGTTTTCACCAATCTTGCCAATCAGGCCTTTACGCACATCTTCCAAAGTCGGACCAAATCCGTCCTGGGAATAGGGAAGGGCCGACAAAGCGGCAATATCAGCCGGGTTATGTTGCGCGACAAGTGCCGCAGCGGCATTGGCCATCGCCAAGAAGCTGTCATTTTTCGTCACGAAGTCGGTCTCGCAATTGACTTCCAACATGGCGCTGGCGTCTGCGCTGGTACCCAACACAATCACGCCTTCCGCGGTAACGCGGGCAGCAGCTTTGCCTGCTTTGCTGCCGAGTTTGACGCGCAATATTTCCTCCGCACGCGCCATATCGCCCTCGGCCTCCGTCAGCGCCTTTTTGCATTCCATCATGGGGGCATCGGTCTTGCCGCGCAGTTCTGCAACCATGGAAGCGGTAATCGTTGTCATATCAGTCTCTCCATCCTCAAATTCTGTTCAAAAAACTAAAAAAAAGGGGCCCGCAAGCCCCCTTGGTCAGCGCCGGCGGCCTCAAGCGGCCTCGCTGACCTCCACAAATTCATCCTGCGACTCGGCCACCACGGCGTTGAGCACGTCGTCCACCGCGTTGGCGCGGCCCTCGAGCACCGCGTCCGCGATTCCGCGAGCGTACAAAATCACAGCCTTGGACGAATCGTCGTTGCCGGGAATCACGTAGTCAATGCCTTCAGGGGAATGGTTGGAGTCCACCACACCAATCAGAGGAATGCCCAGCTTGCGCGCCTCTGCAATCGCGATCTTGTGGTAACCCACGTCAATGACGAAAATCGCATCCGGCAACGCCGCCATATTTTGAATGCCGCCGATGTCTTTTTCAAGCTTTTGCAATTCGCGGGCAAACATCAATTGCTCTTTTTTGCTCATGCTGTCGAGCCCAGCCTCTTGCTGGATCTTCATATCCTTGAGGCGCTTGATCGAGGTCTTCACCGTTTTGAAATTGGTCAGCATGCCGCCGAGCCAGCGTTGATCAACAAACGGCACGCCAGCGCGGCGTGCTTCTTGGGCCACCACATCACGGGCCTGGCGCTTGGTGCCAACCATCAAAATGGTTCCGCGCTTTGCCGACAGTTGGCGCACAAACTTGCTCGCCTCCAGAAACATCGGAAGCGATTTCTCCAAGTTGATGATGTGAATTTTGTTGCGATGACCGAAGATGAAGGGGGCCATCTTGGGGTTCCAGAAGCGGGTTTGGTGTCCAAAATGGACGCCGGCTTCCAACATTTCGCGCATGGTGACTGACATATATTGCTCCAAAGGTTAGGTCTAAAACCCGCTCACAAACCAGAAGCACCGCGTTGGCGGGCTCCGGCACCTTGATGGAACGGGTTCGGGATTGACCGAGGCAGACGATCTGAACTCAGCCTGCTGATTTTACACCAGCCGAAATCGGAAGGGACTCGCGCGCGCCTCAGCTCGATACGACTTCCTCTGACTTCGACTTGCCCTCTTTCTTGGGCAGGGGCTGGATGTCGAGAACAACTTCGGGCTTTTCCGCGTCGCTGTCGTTGATATCCACCGTGAGACGGCCCCCGTCGACCAGGCGGCCAAAGAGCAACTCGTCGGCCAGCGCCCGGCGTATCGTGTCTTGGATCAAACGCTGCATGGGGCGCGCGCCCATCAGAGGATCGAAACCTTTTTTGCCTAAATGCTTGCGCAATTTATCGGTGAACGTGACTTCGACCTTTTTCTCGGCGAGCTGCGTCTCCAACTGCAACAAGAATTTGTCGACTACGCGCAAGATCACGTTTTCATCCAGGGCCTTGAAGCCGACGATGGCATCCAGGCGATTGCGGAACTCAGGGGAGAAGAGGCGCTTGATATCGGCCATCTCGTCGCCCGCCTCGCGGGGGTTGGTGAAGCCAATAGTCGCCTTATTCATGGTTTCGGCACCCGCATTGGTGGTCATGATGATGATCACATTGCGGAAATCAGCCTTGCGCCCGTTGTTATCGGTGAGCGTACCGTGGTCCATGACCTGGAGCAACACATTGAACACATCCGGGTGGGCTTTTTCAATTTCGTCGAGCAGCAGAACGCAATGCGGCTTTTTGGTTACAGCCTCGGTCAACAAGCCACCTTGGTCGAATCCCACATAGCCAGGAGGCGCGCCTATCAAACGGCTGACCGCGTGGCGCTCCATGTACTCGCTCATATCAAACCGGATCAGGTCAATGCCCATGATGTAGGCCAATTGCTTGGCTGCTTCCGTCTTGCCCACGCCGGTGGGCCCACTGAACAGGAATGCACCAATCGGTTTGTCGCCTTTGCCCAATCCGGAGCGCGCCATCTTGACCGCAGAGGCCAAAATATCGAGCGCTTTATCCTGACCAAAGAC
>CANFTU010000115.1 GCA_947450005.1 Comamonadaceae bacterium
GGGTGTTCCTGAAACATACAACAACCAGGGCATTCTTTACGCTGGTGCGGGACGCTACAAAGAAGCGATTGATTGCTATGACCGGGCGATTGCGGCCAAGCCGGACTACGCTGCGGCCCATTACAACCGGGGCAACGCGCTGTTTCAGATTAGAAAGTTGCCGGCAGCCATCGCCAGCTACGACAAGGCAATCCGCTTGAAACCGGACTACCACCAGGCATTCGACAACCGGGGCATCGCATTCAAAGAGACAGCACAGTATGCGAAGGCCATGGCTGACCATGACCAGGCCATCCGTATCAAACCCGACTACGTCGAAGCCCATTACAACCGGGCCTTGGTCTTATGTGATCTGAAAGACTTGGAATCGGCGGGAGTCAGTTTTCAACATGCGCTTTCGCTGGATGCCGGATACCCATTCTTGATGGGTGCGCACCTCCATAACGCGATGCAAATCTGCAGTTGGGAGGGGTTGGGCGCCGGTCTTCAGTCCTTGCGAGATCAGGTGCGCGTTGCGCGTCCTGTAGCCACGCCGTTTGTGGTGACGGGTTTGTTGGATGACCCGGCGCTCCACCGCGAAGTGGCTCAGATTTACATCCAAAGGCGGTTCCCGCAAAACGATGCCTTGGGGACGATAAAGCCCCGCGCAGCAGGTCAGAAAATCCGAATCGGATATTTTTCAGCGGACTTTCGAAACCATGCAATTGCCTACCTGGTAGCGGAAATGCTCGAAAAGCATGACAAAAATGCTTTCGAGATTTACGCATTCAAACTCAACCCCGGACCACCCGACGAAACCAGCGCGCGCATATTTGCCGCAGTCGCGCAGGTCATTGATGTGAGTGACAAGAGCGACCGCAACGCTGCGCAACTTGCACGCGCCTTGAACATGGATATTGCCATTGACTTAGGCGGCCACACAGTCGACTCGCGAACCGGCATCTTTGCGCACCGCTGCGCGCCGGTCCAAGTGAATTACCTGGGATTTCCCGGCACCTTGGGTGCGCCGTATTACGACTACATCTTGGCGGATGCAACGGTCTTACCGGAAGACCAAAGAACGCACTACCTTGAGAAAGTGGTTCATTTGCCGTATTGCTACCAGCCGAATGATGCGCAGCGCACAATTTCGCAACGTGTTTTTTCCCGCAGCGAAGTGGGTCTACCCGAGGACGGATTTGTTTTTTGCTGCTTCAACAATGGCTACAAGATCTTGCCAGATACCTTCGACGGGTGGATGCGCATCCTGCAGTCCGTAAAAGGCAGTGTGCTCTGGCTGCTGGATCACAACCCTGTGGCCACGCGCAACCTCCAAAGGGAAGCGCAGGCCCGCGGCGTTGACGCCAATCGGCTTATTTTTGCGCCGCGTATGCCGTTGGCAGACCACTTGGCACGGCATCGCTTGGCGGATTTGTTCATCGACACCCTACCCTACAACGCCCACACCACGGCCAGCGATGCATTGTGGGCGGGCCTCCCGGTGCTAACCTGCATGGGTATTTCCTTCGCCGCTCGGGTCGCTGGAAGTTTGCTGCGGACGGTTGGCCTTCCCGAATTGATCACCGATACGCAAGCTGCGTTCGAAGCGCGGGCGATTGAATTGGCCCAAAACCCATCGGCTTTAAAGGCAATCCGGTCCAAGCTGTTGGACCAACGGGATACCAGTCCGTTGTTCGACGCCCAACTTTTTGCCCGCCATATCGAGGCTGCTTACCGGGTCATGCACACACGACAGGAGTCGGGACTACCGCCAGATCATTTCTCTGTCGCACAGTGAGCTGACTACGAAGTTCCTTCGACCAGGCTGATAGTGCGGGCATCTTTCAGAGCTGGGTCAACACCATGCAGCCGTGCGCGAAGCCGCTTATCTTTGATCAGCTGACCTGGCGCTCCAAGAACACCGCTTTCAGTAGGCGCGCATAGTTTTCGCCCGCAACCTTGCGCACGGTGGATTCGGGCATGTTGGCGGCGAGCATGCGGTTGACGATGTCGCGTAAACCGCTGTAGTTGTCGATCATGGTGCTCGCCGGAGCCAGACCGTGCATGTCGGTACCGAAGGCCACGTGGTCCTCCCCAACCATGGCGATGGCTTCTTGCAAACCCGACACGTAGGCCTGTTGGTTGTCAAAGTTGAAGCGACTGGGCCACATGCCAATTACGCCGCCACGCTTGGCCAGCTCCAGCGCATTGGGCAGCCCGATGCTCATGACCTGGTTTCCGCGGCTGCGCCAATCGGTGGGCTGGCGGGCTATCGCGCTGTGCGACCACAACATGGGCTGTGTGGAAACCTCCAGCGCGTGTGCGACGGCTTGATCTGTTGCGTGCGCCAGATCCACCACAATGCCCAATGCGTTACAACGGCGAATCACCTCACGCCCCAGTGGGCTCAGACCTCCAAGCTTGGGCGCTTCGGTGCGGATATCGAGCAAGTCGCCTTCAACAAAGTGCCCCAAGCCGATTTGCCGAACGCCCAAACCGTATACAGCATCCACGAACGCTGCATCACCGCCCAGGTACTGCGCGCCTTCGGTTGACAGAACAATATGCAGCTCACCCGCCAGGGCGCGGTCCACATCCTGCGCAGTGCGCACCAGTCGCAGGTTTTCCCGCTCAATGCGCCGTTGCATGGATGCCAGCATGCGCTGGAATGCTTCGCGAAATTGCTCCGGCGTCGCCTTCAGGTTCACCTGCATAGCGCCGCTCGGAAGCCGCTGAATAAAAGGACCATCGGCAACCAGAGCCCACGACATCAGGGTTACATCGGCAGCCTGCAGTTCGCACCGCAAACACCGCGGGTCGCGCAAGGCCATGGTGGAGTGAGAGTGGGTGTCCGAAATGAAAATTTCCGCTGCGGCCTGAGAAGGCAAGCTTGCCACGCTTCCCATCGCAGCGCCCATCCAGGCGACAAATCGCCGCCGACGCAGCGTGGGGCTATCCGATGACACCGAGGTTTCGGCGGTCATTCCCACTCAATAGTCGCCGGCGGCTTACTCGACACATCGTAGGTTACGCGGTTGATTCCGCGCACTTCATTGATGATCCGGCCCGACACTTTTTTGAGCAGCGCATAGGGCAACTCCGCCCAATCGGCGGTCATAAAGTCGCTGGTTTGGACGGCGCGCAGCGCCACCACATAGTCGTAGGTGCGGCCGTCGCCCATCACGCCCACGCTTTTGACCGGCAGGAACACGGCGAAGGCCTGGCTGGTGAGCTCATACCAGTTTTTACCGGTCTCGTCGTCGCGGAAGTTGCGCAGCTCTTCGATGAAGATCGCATCGGCGCGGCGCAGCAGGTCGGCGTATTCCTTTTTGACCTCGCCCAGAATCCGCACCCCCAGGCCCGGGCCGGGGAAGGGATGCCGGTAGACCATGCTGTGCGGCAGGCCCAGCGCCACGCCGAGTTCGCGTACCTCGTCTTTGAACAAATCGCGCAGCGGCTCCAGCAATTTCAGTCCCAGCTGTTCGGGCAAGCCGCCTACGTTGTGATGGCTCTTGATCGTGACGGCCTTTTTGCTTTTGGCGCCGCCCGACTCGATCACGTCGGGGTAAATCGTGCCCTGTGCGAGAAAGCTCGCCCCTTTGTGTCCGCTATTGCCCGCCTTGAGTTTGGCCGCCTCGGACTTGAAGACATCGACGAACAGACCGCCAATGATCTTGCGCTTGGCCTCGGGCTCGTAGACACCCGCGAGTTTGCCCAGGAACAAGTCTGCGGCGTCCACGCGGATGACCTTGGCATGCAGTTTGCCCACAAACATCTCCATGACCGCGTCGCCCTCATCCAGACGCAAGAGGCCATGATCCACAAAAACGCAGGTGAGCTGGTCGCCAATGGCGCGATGGATCAGCGCGGCGGCCACCGATGAATCAACACCGCCGGACAAGCCCAGGATGACTTCTTCGTCACCCACTTGTTCGCGGATGTGTGCCACCGCTTCCGAGATGTAGTCGCCCATCACCCAGTCCGCTTTGGTGCCGCAAATATCGAGCACGAAGCGCTCCAGAATCGCCGCTCCCCGTTTGGTATGGGTGACTTCCGGGTGGAATTGCACACCGTAAAAGCGCCGCTCTTCATCGGCCATGCCAGCGATCGGGCAGCTGTCGGTGCTGGCCATGAGCTTGAAGCCGTGGGGTAGTTCGGTGACCTTGTCGCCGTGGCTCATCCACACCTGCAACATGCCGTGGCCCATGGGCGTGGCGTAGTCTTGAATGCCACTCAGCAATTGCGTGTGGCCGTGGGCGCGCACATCAGCATGGCCGAATTCGCGCTTGTGACTGGGAGCGACCTGGCCGCCCATTTGTACGGCCATGGTGAACATGCCGTAGCAGATGCCCAGCACGGGAATGCCCAACTCGTAGACCACCTTGGGTGCTCGCAGGTCCTCTTCCTCATAAGTGCTCGCGTGGCTGCCGGAGAGGATGATGCCTTTCAAGTTGCCGTCGCGGGCATAGGCGCGCACCCAGTCATCGCTCACATCGCAGGGGTGTACCTCGCAATACACATGGGCTTCGCGCACACGGCGCGCAATCAGTTGGGTGACCTGTGAACCGAAGTCGAGGATCAGTATTTTGTGGTGAGACATCAGTTCAATTGGCGTTTTCAGTCAGCCCGGTAATTAGGCGCTTCTTTGGTGATTTGCACATCGTGCACGTGGCTTTCGCGGATGCCGGCCGAGGTGATCTCGACAAACTCCGCCTTGTCCTGCATGTCCTGGATGGTGGCGCACCCGCAGTAGCCCATGCTGGCGCGGATACCACCCGCCATCTGGAAGATGATGGACACCATCGAACCCTTGTAGGGCACGCGGCCTTCAATGCCTTCGGGCACCAGTTTGTCGGCATTCGGGTTGCCGGTGCTGGACTCCTGGAAGTAGCGGTCCGCGCTGCCCTGCTGCATCGCGCCGATGCTGCCCATGCCCCGGTAGCTTTTGTAGCTGCGGCCCTGGTAGAGCACGATCTCGCCCGGCGCTTCTTCGGTACCGGCAAACACGCCGCCCATCATCACGCTGGACGCGCCGGCGGCGATCGCCTTGGCTACATCGCCGCTGTAGCGCACGCCGCCGTCGGCAATCAGCGGAACGCCGGTTCCCCGCAAGGCGGTCGCCACGCTGTCCACCGCCATGATCTGCGGCACACCCACACCGGCCACGATGCGGGTGGTGCAGATCGAGCCCGGACCGATGCCGACCTTGACCGCGTCTGCGCCAGCTTCCACCAGCGCCCGCGCCGCCGCGCCGGTGGCGATATTGCCGCCCACCACGTCCACATGCGGATAGTTTTGTTTGACCCAGCGTACCCGGTCAATCACGCCCTTGCTATGACCGTGCGCGGTGTCCACCACGATCGCGTCCACACCGGCGCGCACCAAGGCTTCTACCCGCTCTTCAGTCCCCTCGCCCACCCCGACCGCTGCGCCCACGCGCAGCTTGCCCTGGGCGTCGCGGGCCGCGTTGGGGAAACTGGTTTGTTTCGTGATGTCTTTCACGGTGATCAGGCCTTTGAGCTCAAAAGCATCATTCACCACCAGCAGGCGCTCCAGGCGGTGTTTGTTGAGAAGGGCTTTGGCTTCAACCAGCGTGGTCCCGTCAGGAACCGTGACCAGCCGCTCGCGCGGCGTCATGATCTCGCTGACCGGTTGGTCGTAGCGCGTCTCAAAGCGCAAATCGCGCCCCGTGACGATTCCGACCACTTTGCCGCCGTCGCATACCGGAAATCCCGAGACGCCCAACTGGTCCGAAAGCGCCATGACCTCACGCACCGTGAAATGTGGGGTGATCACCACCGGGTCGCGCAAAACGCCTGATTCATAGCGCTTGACCTTGGCGACTTGGGCCGCCTGTTCCGCCACCGTCAGGTTTTTGTGGACGATGCCGATGCCACCCTCCTGGGCAATGGCTATGGCCAGCCGTGCCTCGGTCACCGTGTCCATGGCTGCCGACACCAGGGGTAGGTTCAGGGCGATGTTGCGGGAAAACAGGGTGGAAAGCGAGGTGTCCTTGGGTAGGACCTGGGAGTACGCGGGGACCAGCAACACATCGTCGAAGGTCAGCGCTTTGCCAAGGAGGCGCATGGTGAAAGCTCCAAAAAACCGATTGTACCCAAGGGGTTTTCGGCCGCTGTGCCCTAGTAACCGGCTTTGGCGCCGGGACGCCTCTTGGCAAATAGTCCAGCAGTTTTGGCACCCTGACGCACAAAGCGCGCGCGCCGCGCCACTTTGGGGTCCACCGTCAGCGGCCGGTAGACCTCCAGCCGGTCGCCCTCGCGCAGTACGTGGTCAGTCCTAACCGGTTTGCCCCACACGCCCAAACGGCCATCATCCAGCGCCGCTTGAAGCGCGGCAGCGTCCAGGCCCAAGGGCTGCCTCAGCGCCTGCAAAACATGCACCGCCGTTGCGCCGGGGGTGGCTGCGTGGCGCAACTCCACTACCTGCCTGGGTCCAGTGGCACAGACCACCGTGATCTCAGGCATCGCCGTACACCTGTTCCGCGCGTTTGACAAATGCGTCCACCAGTGTGGCGGCAATTTTGTCAAACACCGGGCCGACCAGCGCGCTGAGCGTGGCGCTGCTGAAGCCGTAGTTCAGGGTCAAGTCGATTTTGCAGGCGCGCTGGGTTCCATCACCCACCGGGCTGAAGCGCCACTGGCCGTCGAGCTGTGAAAAAGGGCCTTTGATCAACTTGACATCCACCGAATCCGGTGCGTGGTGGGTGTTGCGGGTCGTGAAACTTTGGTGGATGCCGCCAAACGCGATGCCGACTTCGGCGGTCATGCCGTCGGCGTCTTCGGCTAGAACTGCCGATCGGTCACACCAGGGTAGAAATTCCGGGTAGCGCGGCACATCGGTGACCAGCGCGAACATTTCCTGCGGGCTGTACCA
>CANFTU010000116.1 GCA_947450005.1 Comamonadaceae bacterium
ATTGACGCCACCTGAGGTCACGACCACGCGACCCACGTCCACCGCGCCATGGCGCTTTGACATGTAGGCCGCAATCGCTTCGCGCAAGTCGGGCAAGCCCAGGTTATGGGCGTAAAAGGTTTCGCCCCGCGCCAGCGACTCCACCGCCGCCTGGCGGATAAAACCCGGCGTGGGTTCATCACTCTCACCGAACCAGAAGGCCAGCACATCGCTGCGCCCCAAGCCGGCGTTGGCGACCTCGCGGATTTTGGATTCACCAAGTTGCAGAATGGTCTCGCGCATGGGGGGGTCTCAACGGTTCATGGTTAGCCAGCGGCTTCAGGGTTGCGGCCGCTCGGTGTCCTGCTTGCCCTCGGCACGGGCCAGCAAATAGGCATACAAATCGACGATGTGGGCGCTCACGCGCGGCTCGCCTTGCCATACCGGCATGGTCAGCATGTAGTCCTGACGTTGCACCAGTTGATCAATGAGTGCTTCGCGTCCTGCACCTTGGCTGGCCAGGCGATCCGCCGGAATATTCCAGTCGTAGCGCCGCAGCACGATGTCCACAAACTGGCGCGGACCGATGTCGCGTACCTTGGGAAGGAGATTAGGCGCCGCCGCAGTGCCCAAACCGGCGGGACCATGGCACCCAGCACATTTATCCTGAAACACCCGCCAACCCGTGTAGACCGAGCCGGATGGTTGGGCCTTTTGCGCCAACTCACGCCCCGCGCGGGTATTCAGAAGATCGACGCTGCAAGCACCCAGCAATGCGACGGCACAAACGGCTGCAACAGCCCCGGAAAAACGGTAAGGCGTGGACATGGCAAAGACCCTTTCTGAGAGCTATTAACGCACAAGGCGGCCAACGCAAAACCCGCGCATCAGCCCCCTTTGCTGATAATTTTTGCCTTCAACTCCTGGTACTCTGTATCGCTGATGGCGCCGGCATCGAATAAGCGCTTGGCTTTTTCCAGCTGTACGAACATGTCACCGTCATCGGGCCGCTGGTTGCCGTAGCCTGCGCCCACATTGAGTACTGCGGCGCCGCTGCTTGCGCGCTTTTCCTCCAGGTCACGGATGCGGTTTTTCTCTTCCCACTCCTGCTCCTGAGCCTGCGCATGGGAGTAAATCGTCGACGCTATCGGACTGGGCAGGCCATCGATGGTGATATTGCCCGCACCCGCGCGCGAGATCAATTCCAGCTTCGCACCGAAGACGTTGGGAATAATGTTCTCCGCCATCGTGGCATCACGCAAATCTTTCCACTGGTAGTCGCGCATGGCAAAGCCACCCAGCACAGAACGGTTGATTTCAATCAAGCGGCTGCTGGTAATGGCAATCAACTGGCGCCGCGAAAACAAAGCAAATAAACGCTGCTGCAAACCGGATGCGATGACGGTTTCGCCCTTCATCAGCGTGCTCTGCAATTTCTGCTGTGCCTTTTCCACGCGCGCAGGACCACCGACAAAAACCAACCAGTAATACAAAGGCACCAACAACAGGCCTGTCCCAATGGTGCAGACCACAATGAGGATCCAAATAACAATGAACTGAAATAACTTGACTACGCCACCCATGGGAGTGCACCTTTCTATAGAAACGCCATGCCACCATGGACGCCAACGACTATGCCGAACAGAAACTTATTGATTCGGATAATAAGCCACAAAAAAAAGCGGGCCGGGGCCCGCTCTTCATGCAAGACAGAAATGATTACTTCTTCATTTCCGCCAATTTTTTGCAATCGGCCTTCAACTTATCGTCGGCCTTGGCCGGGTCCATCTTGGCGCATTTTTCGGTCAATTCAGCCTTGTCTTTATCCGACATAGCACCGCCGTGGGATCCGGCAAAAGCAGTTGCGCAAGCCATTGCAAAGGCCGCCATCACGAGCGTAGACAGTAATTTTTTCATCTTCAATTTCCTGGGAATTAATCGGTGAATCGCGGCACAATAGCCGCACGATGACTGTACCGCAAATATGAATTTCACGTATTGCAAGCGGTCATTGTGTGCAGCATGGGCTTTGTCCGGCGCGTTGCTTGCCGTACCGGCGCAATCGGCGCCGCGTACGCCGGTCGACGATGCCGCCATCATTGAGAAACTTCCGTTTCGTGCAACTGACAGCCGCGCACGGGAACTGGCCGGCTTGCGTGCAAGCGCGCGCAAATTCCCCGGCGACACAGCAGCCGCAGCGGCGCTTGCACAGGCTTACTTCGATATGGCTCAGGCCCGCAGCGATCCCCGCTACATCGGCTACGCAGAGGCCGTTGTCAGCCAGTTCGACCACAACATGTCCATCGACTTGTTGGTGATACGCGGTGTGTTGTACCAATACCGCCACGACTTTGATCAAGCGCTGGTCGACTTTGCCACTGCACTCGGCCAGGACCCCGATCGTGCGGACGCGCATGCGTGGCGTGGCGCGATCTATCTCGTAGAGGCGCAGTATGACAACGCGCGCAAGGAATGCGCTGCCCTGTTGAAGCTGCGACGCCCGGTGCTGCATGGCGGCTGCAACGGACTGGTACAGGCCTACACCGGGCAGTTGAATTCTGCGTATATGACGCTGCAACAGGCACTGGCATTGGCGCACTATGACGACCAACGACTGTGGTTGCTCACCCGCCTGGGTGAAGTGTCCGCCTGGCTTGGGCAAAACGCCCGGGCTGAGCGCCATTACCGCGATGCGTTGGCGTTGGGACTGGATGATGGCTACCTGTTGGCTGCATGGGCCGACTTTTTGCTGGACAACAAGCGGCCGGCCGAAGTCCTGAAACTATTGGGCAGCTGGGAAGCATCAGACCCTTTATTGCTTCGGCTTACCGAAGCTGAAACCCTGCTGCAAGCGCCTGCCGCACACGCACATGTGCAGACCCTGGACGACCGGTTCGCCGCAGCCAAGTTACGGGGTGATACGACCCACCGCGCGGAAGAGGCACGGTTTCAATTGCGCCTGCGAAAAAACCCTGCGCTGGCCGTGCAATTGGCCGCTGCCAACTACCAGGTGCAGAAGGAGCCCCGTGACCTGCGTGTGTTGTTGGAAGCAGCGCTGGCTGCGGGTAATGCCGATGCAGCCAAGCCCGGGCGCGATTGGCTGCAAAGCAGCGGCTTTGAAGATGCGCGCATAAAAGCACTGGCTGCGCAAACCCTGCGATTGCCTGCGGCCTCCAAAAGCCCTGCGGTAAGACCATGATGCGCCGGCTCGCGCTGTTCTTGTTGCTGCTCGTGTGCCAGCTATCCGCATGGGCGCATAAAGCCAGCGACAGCTATCTGGTGGTAGACATCGAAGGCAAAAAAGTGACGGCGCAATGGGATATCGCGTTGCGTGATATCGACTTTGCGTTGGGGCTGGACGGCGATGGCAATGCAGAAATTACCTGGGGCGAATTGCGTGGGCGCCAAAGCGATGTTGCGGCCTGGGCCTTGAGCCGTCTTGCACTCACGCGCGGTGGCCTCTGCGCGCTAGAGCTGAGCGGCTTGCAAGTCGATGACCATACCGATGGCGGCTATGCGGTGTTGCATCTGCGTGGTGATTGCCCGGACGCGGTTGGCGCTTTAGGTCTGCAGTACCGCTTGTTGTTCGATCTGGACAAGCTGCACCGTGGCCTCTTGCGCCTGACGCTGGATGGTGCGACGTACACCACGGTGCTGTCGCCCACCAGCGGCTTCGTGCAGTTCGGTGCGACGCAGGCATCACGCTGGACACAGTTCAGCCAATACCTGGTTGAAGGCATTTGGCATATTTGGATTGGCTTCGACCATATTTTGTTTCTGCTCTCGTTGCTGCTACCGGCTGTACTCGTGTTGCACATGCAGCGCTGGACCGGTGTCAGAAGCTTTGGTACCGCTGCGCGCGAAGTGCTGTGGGTCGTGACTTCGTTCACGGCGGCGCACTCGATTACCTTGTCGCTGGCGGCACTCGGACTGGTTTCGCTGCCATCCCGTTTGGTGGAGTCGGCCATTGCGCTGTCGGTGGTGTTGGCTGCGGCCAACAACCTGTGGCCCGTGGTGGAAAACCGGCGCTGGTTGGTGGCATTCGGCTTCGGGCTGATCCATGGCTTTGGTTTTGCCAGCGTCCTGGCCGAACTAGGCCTGCCAGCTGACGCGCTGGTGCTGTCGCTGTTGGGCTTTAACGTCGGGGTGGAAGTCGGGCAAATGGCCATCGTTGCTGGTTTCTTGCCCGTGGCGTATTTGCTGCGCAACTCCCGCTTCTATGTGCGCGACGTATTCGGACTGGGCTCTTGGCTGACCATGCTCGTCGCCTTGGTCTGGTTGCTGGAGCGCGCCTTTGATCTCAAGCTGGTGAGCGCCTGATTCCTTATGGACAGCAACCCACGGAGGGCACTGGTGTGGTTCAAGCGCGACTTGCGGGTGCATGACCATGCGCCTTTGGTGGCTGCGCGCACCTACGCGGACGCGCTGGCCATTTTTATCATCGAACCGGAATGGCTTGCCAGCCCCGACTGTGATGCCAGCCATGTGGATTTTGCGCTGGCCTGCCTTGCCGAGTTGCGCGCAGCCTTAGCGGCACGCGGCTTGCCGCTGCTGGTGCGCGTCGGCTCTGCGGTCGCGGTGCTCGCACAACTGCGCAGCGAAGTGGCTTTCACAGACTTGCTGAGCCACGAAGAGACCGGAGCGGCGTGGTCTTACGCCCGTGACCGCCAGGTCGCGGCCTGGTGCGCTTCCTGCGGCATCCCGTGGCAGCAGTTCAACCAAACCGGCGTCATCCGCGGTTTGCGCAACCGCGCAGGCTGGGTCCGGCGCTGGCAGGCGCGCATGGACACACCCCTGCATCTACTGGACGGCCCATGGAATGCGGCGCTGCCGCTGGACCAGCCTGCGCTACCCACGCTGGCCAGCCTGGGACTATCACCGCACGGAAAAACATTGCAGGCCGCAGGCGAGCGGGCCGCCAGACGCACCCTGAGCAGCTTTGTGCAGGTGCGCAGCCACGGTTACCGCAAGGCGCTATCCAGCCCCTTAAGCGCCGAAGACGGCTGCAGCCGCTTGAGCCCGCACCTGGCGTTTGGAACCATATCGCTGCGCACGGTGCACCAGGCCACCGAGCTGGCAATCCGCAACACACCTGAACGCGAACTGGCGTATGCGCTGCGCGGATTTGCCAGGCGGCTGCGCTGGCACTGTCATTTCATGCAGAAACTCGAAGACGAGCCCAACATTGAGTTTCATAACTTCGCCCGCGTGTGCGACGGCCTTCGGGAAGATGCGTTCAACGACGAGAACTTTGAAGCCTGGTGCGCGGGTCGCACCGGCTACCCCATGGTCGATGCGTGCATGCGCTCGCTGCGGGCCACAGGGTGGTTGAACTTTCGCATGCGGGCCATGCTGGTCAGCTTTGCCAGCTACCACCTGTGGCTGCACTGGCGGCAAACGGGGCTGTTTCTGGCTCGCCAATTTCTGGACTTTGAGCCCGGCATCCACTGGAGCCAAATGCAGATGCAAAGCGGCACCACCGGTATCAACACGCTGCGGATGTATTCCCCCACCAAGCAGGCGCACGACCAGGACCCGCAGGGCGTTTTTATTCGCCGCTGGGTGCCTGAACTCGCCAAGGTCCCGCTGCCCTATCTGGCAGAGCCGTGGAAGATGGACCCCAGCGTGCAGCACATGGCGGGCTGCCGCATGGGCGTGGACTATCCACTCCCCATCGTGGACGACAAGGCGGCCATGGCGTTCGCTAAAGAAAAGATGTACGGATTACGCAAAACGCCGCAGGCCCGGGTGGAGGCAGCCGATGTGCAGGACCGGCACGGCTCGCGCAAAAGCGGCCTGCCGCCATCGGGGCAACGGCGCAAAACAAAAACGCCCCGCGAGCGCGAGGCGCCGTCACCCCAGGGTGACCTGTTCAGCTAGCGCGCGCAACAGCACTACATCACGGCGCGACAACCTGCCGCACCCACGCCAGCACCTGGGCGGCAGCCACTTCAGGCGTGTCCTTGTGGTCGGCCTGCACCACCAGGTAAGTGCTTTGCGGATGGGGCAGGGCCCGGGCATAGGCATAGCTTTCACCCGACGGGTACAGCGGGTCGCGCGTGCCGATGACCCACATGAAAGGCACCGCCCGCTTGAAGCGCGCCGCCGTGGCGGGCATGTGGCCCAGGCCGTCCGGCTCGAAGTAACTGAGCAAGATCTGGGCAGGCAGGTTGAAGTCGCGGCGCTGGCCCTGGTTCATGTCATTGAGTTTGATTTTCTCGTCCGCCCGACCGCTGGCCACGGCCGTGCGGGCCTCATCCACGGAACTGCGGTCCATGCCGGCGTCGTACATGTAACGGGGCGCGTGGCCGGGCGCCAGGGCAATGATGCCGTCTGCGTCGCCCACTTCGGCCATGTAGGCCATCACAGCATTGGCGCCGAAGCTGTGGCCGGCCAGCAAGACGCGCCGGTAACCTTGCGCACGAAAGGCCTGCACCTGCGTGCTGATCTCCTGCAAGGCCGCCGGGTAGCCGGCGTCGTAGCCGCGCCGGCCGGACCAGGGCATTTCAATCGATTTGGCATCACAGGCGGGTGCCATGGCGCGGGCGAAGCCTTCAAGAAAGCGCGGCCCGCCCCACTTGCCGTGCATCAAGACCATGGCGCAGGCCTTGCCCTCGGCGGGCGCTTGCGCCAGCGCGGGCGACAAGCTGCCTATCAGGAGACTGGCCAAGAGTACCAAGGGGAAAATTGTCATGGTGGCGATGTCCTTGCGTTGTAGGCTTTTGTCGTCGCATCTCCGGCTTGGGCTGGCAATCAACGAAGCTTTCGGGAGTTTAAATTTCTACGGCCAAGTATGGCGCGGACTTTGAGCGGCCGCCCACTCCGCAGATCCGCGTGGCCATCGATTGCGGGACTTCACGGAGTGACCAATTGAC
>CANFTU010000117.1 GCA_947450005.1 Comamonadaceae bacterium
CTGCTGGGCGGCATCGGCATGGTCTGGCTCTATATGCGTGAACGCCAAAAACAAACCGAGCAGACGCTCCTGAGCGACGCCCAACTCGCGCGGGCCGACCACGTACTTAACCCGGCGGACCACCCGTGAATCCTGTCTCCCAATTTGTTGCCATCGCTTTAGCCCTCACCTTCGCGGTGGTCGCAGTTTTGTTGTGGTCCATGTTGCGCAAGCCGACGTCCGACCGCGCGGACGCCCCGGATGAAGACAACGCGCGCATCTACCGCGAGGAACTGCAGGAATTGCAAGACGCCGTCCAAACGGGCGGTATGGCCCCTGCCGACTTCGACCGCGCGCGGCAGGACCTCTCGATCCGCGTGGTGCAAGACATTCCCGACGCCACCCAGTTGGCGGCCAACGTCTCCAGCAACAGCCAGCGCGCTATCGTCACCGCCGTGGTGCTGGCACTGGTTTTCCCCCTGCTGGGCGCATTCGTCTATCTGACCTTGGGTGATCCGATGGCCGTAGCCGAACCATCCCTGGCCGCGCATGCCGGCAGTGATGGTGCGCCCGACTATGCGGCGATGGAAGCGGAGCTCAAAGCCAAACTTCAGGCTAATCCCAAGGACACCCAAAGCTGGGTGTTGCTGGGTCGGACATATCGCAACCAAAACCAGTACGACACCGCCATAGAAGCCTACAACCGGGCCGTGGCACTGGATGCCGATGACCGGCTTGCTATCGAACGGGTGGAGGTGATTGCAGCCAAGAACGGCGGCCAATTCACCGGCGAACCCTGGAAAGTGATCCGCACAATTCTGGCCAAGAATCCGCAACATGCCAACGCCTTGTTACTAGCTGGTAGCGCCTCATTTTCAGAGGGGCAATTCAAACAAGCACTGGCGTATTGGTCAACCTTGCGCAGCCAGCTCGCCGACGGAAGCCAGGAGGCGCTGGCCGTTGACAACGCGCTGCGCGCAGCGGCTGAAAAGGCCGGCGTCGAAGTGGGTTCCCAGGTCAAAAACCACTCCCCCGCAGCGAACGCTGCGAGCCGCATCAGCGGCCGCGTCACGATATCCGACAGCATGAAAGCCAAGGCCGACCCCGCAGATGTGGTATTCATCTATGCGCAGGCCGAACAAGGCAGCCCCATGCCGCTGGCGATCATGCGCACCACGGTGCAAGCGCTACCGCTGGACTTCAGCCTGGATGACAGCATGGCCATGCGCCCGGAATCCAAGCTATCGGGGCAATCCCATGTCACCGTGAAGGCCCGCATTTCCAAATCCGGCCAAGCCATACCGCAGCCTGGCGACTTGATCGGGACACTGCCGCATGTGGCAGTGGGGGCAAAGCAGGTGAAGGTGACGATCAGTGAAGTGGTGAATTAGCGCTGGAGGCTGGTCCGGCGTTAGGGATTGCACACACTGTTCAAAACGTTGCTAACCACCCGGGCGCCCTGCAGAGCAGAACCGCCAACGTCCCGCGCAGCCTTCTGGATATCAGCCTCTTTCACTGCGTCATTCACGCCACTTTTAGCGTCCGAAATCACCAGCGGGTATCCATTTCCCTGTGCTTCCAAATAGCCCATAACCGGGCCGTCGATATGGAATGATCGCGCCCTGCATTGAACATGCAGGGGCACTGCAATGGAGCCAACACCGATCCTTTTGCTCAGCATGTAAGGGCTCTTTGTGTCGAAACTGACCAGCACCTTGAATTTGCGCAAGTTGCCATCCTTCACTAACTCTGCAAAGTTAACGAACACACGCGCTCCCGCCAACCGCAAGGGGCCTTGATCCATCAAATCATCGCTGAATTGATCAATGAATGTATAAGCCCCAGGCCGCCCAACAGGCACTGACGGGTCGTACACCGTACCGTTCATGAAATCGGCATCAATCACCACCCCCGCGCCGAGGTCCTCCCGCACATGGCACATGTGCCACTCCCGGAACCATTGGTTGTCGGGACACGATGGAAGTTTCAGCCGTGGCTTTGCATCCGGCACCCGTCCACCGTTGCCATCCTCTGGGCACACACCCAGTTGGCTGCGCATGCCATTGGCACAGGCCCGTTCTTGGGCTAGAAGCTGTGTGTTTGCCGCAAGGAACACGACGGCCAGAGTGAGGACGGGTCCTCGAAAATTGGGGATCATATAAAGCCTTAGTTTGAATGCTCCAATGAGGTACCTGCGGATGCGGCCCGACACCGTATCCCCTGATTGACCGAGCGTAGTTGCTCCCGCAGTCGGAGTTCGGTAGGCAGTTTGTTGATGTGATTGATTGGACTTTGGCGCTCAATTTCGCGAGGCAAGTACCCAATCTCGGAAGAAATCGAATAGATAAACGGACCCAAAAGTCTGTGCAAGTTCTTTGCTCACATCAAAATTTGGCGGAGAAGGCGGGATTCGAACCCGCGGAGGGTTTTACCCCTCGCACGCTTTCCAGGCGTGTGACTTAAACCACTCATCCACCTCTCCGGAGTCCCGGATTCTAACCGCCTGAAAAAGCGGAGCCCCCGACGCGCTCAAGCGCCGCTGCGTTTGCGTGTGACCCGCGCCGCGCCAGCGACGCGAGGGGGCAAACCGGAGTGCTGGGTCAGCATGCGCCCGGGCACCGGTTGGCGATTGGGCTTTTGCGCCGGGGCGGCTGTGGAGTTCTTGCGCCGGGCACTTTGGTAACTACCGTCCACCATGGGCTGGAAGGTCGGGATCAAATGGTGCTTGCCGTTACCAATCAAATCGACGCGACCCATGGACTTGAGCGCGTCGCGCAACAGCGGCCAGTTGTTGGGGTCGTGGTAACGCAAAAACGCTTTGTGCAAACGGCGGCGCTTCTCGCCGCGAACAATGTCCACGGTCTCTTCATCGCTCTTGGTTGTGCGGTGGATTTTGCGTAAGGGGTTGCGCCCGCTGTGGTACATCGCGGTCGCCGTGGCCATGGGGCTTGGGTAAAAGGTTTGCACCTGGTCGGCGCGAAAGCCGTTTTTCTTCAGCCACACCGCCAAATGCAGCATGTCTTCGTCACTGGTACCGGGGTGTGCGGCGATGAAATACGGAATCAAAAACTGCTTTTTACCGGCCTCGACGCTGAACTTGTCAAACAAGGCCTTGAACTTGTCGTACGAGCCGATGCCGGGCTTCATCATCTTGGACAACGGCCCGGTTTCGGTGTGCTCAGGCGCGATCTTGAGGTAGCCGCCCACGTGGTGCTGCGCCAGCTCTTTGATGTACTCAGGGCTTTTCACCGCCAGGTCATAGCGCAGGCCGGAGCCGATCAAAATCTTTTTGATGCCCTTGAGCGCACGGCCGCGCCGGTACATCTTGATCAGCGGGCCGTGGTCGGTGGTGAGGTTCTGGCAGACGCCGGGATAGACGCAGCTCGGTTTGCGGCAGGCGGCTTCAATCTCGGGAGACTTGCAGCCCAGCCGGTACATATTCGCCGTGGGGCCGCCCAAATCCGAGATGGTGCCGGTAAAGCCTTTGACCTTGTCGCGGATGTCTTCAATCTCTTTGATAACCGAGTCTTCGGAGCGGCTTTGGATGATGCGCCCTTCGTGCTCGGTGATGGAGCAAAAGGTACAACCGCCAAAGCAGCCACGCATGATGTTGACGCTGAAGCGGATCATCTCCCACGCCGGTATTTTGGTAACGCCGTCATGCCCGCCCTGCGCGTCTGCATACACAGGATGCGGACTGCGCGCATACGGCAGGTCAAACACCATGTCCATCTCGGCAGTGGTCAGCGGAATGGGCGGCGGCGTGATCCAGATGTCGCGCGCAGTAGCTCCCGTGCCGTGGGCCTGCACCAGCGCGCGGGCGTTGCCGGGGTTGGTTTCCAAATGCAGCACGCGGTTGGCGTGGGCGTACAAAACCGGGTCACTTTTCACCGCCTCGTAGCTGGGCAGCCGGATCACGGACCGCTCACGCGGCGGCACTTTGAGCTTGGCCTTGAGCGCCGGGTTGGCTTGGAACACCATCGCTTGGCCCCGCGCGGCGGTCTCGGCCGCGTGCGCCACCTGCTTCGCCTCATCGTCGCGGGCGCAAGTGGCTCCGTTTTCCACCGCCAATTCTGACGTGGTCATATAGGGGTTGTAATGCGCCTCGACCCGGCCCGGGGTATCAACGCTTGTGGAATCGATCTCTATCCATTCGGCATTGCCGGGGTCGTCGGTTCGGCGCACAAACGCGGTACCCCGCACATCGGTGATCTGCGCCACCGGCTCTTTGGCAGCCAAGCGGTGCGCGATTTCTACGATGGCGCGCTCGGCGTTACCGTACAAGAGCAAATCGCATTTGGCGTCGACCACGATAGAGCGGCGCACCTTATCGCTCCAGTAATCGTAATGGGCGATACGGCGCAGACTGCCCTCGATACCGCCCAAAATCAGCGGCACGTCTTTGAACGCCTCGCGGCAGCGCTGGCTGTAAACAATGGCGGCGCGGTCCGGGCGCTTGCCGCCGACGTCGCCCGGCGTGTATGCATCGTCACTGCGGATTTTTCGGTCTGCCGTGTAGCGGTTGATCATGGAATCCATGTTGCCGCTGGTCACACCCCAGAACAGATTGGGCTTGCCCAAGACTTTGAACGCCTCGGCGCTGGTCCAGTCCGGCTGGGCGATGATTCCCACCCGAAAGCCCTGCGCCTCCAGCATGCGCCCAACCACGGCCATGCCAAAGCTGGGGTGATCCACGTAAGCGTCGCCCGTTACCAGCACGATGTCACAGCTGTCCCACCCCAGCTTGTCCATCTCGGCGCGGCTCATCGGCAGAAACGGCGCGGTCCCGAAACGCGAAGCCCAGTACTTGCGGTAGCTGCCAAGCGGCTTGGCGGCGCGGGCGAAGAAGGACACGTCAAGGGGAGCGTTCATCGGGCAAGTTTACCTTTGCACCTAAAATCCGAAGCAGTCCTGCCCTGAGAGACCGGCGGGTCATTCCCATTCTTCAAAGGTTGTTCCATGAAAAAACTGTTCCTCGGCCTGTCCGTTCTGACCCTGTTGGCCGCTTGCGGCAAAAAGGCCGAAGCGCCGGCCCCCGCTCCCGCACCCGCCGCTGAACAAGTTGCCGCTGCCCCCACCGAACTCAAAGTGGCCATCGACCCGACCTACGAGCCGTTTACCTTCAAGACCGCAGATGGCCAGCCAACCGGCTTTGACGTGGATATCGCCAACGCCGTGTGTGAACAAATCAAGCGCAAGTGCGTGTTTGTCGAACAGGTTTGGGACAGCATGATCCCCGGCCTGAACGCCAAAAAATACGACGTCATCATCAGCTCGATGTCCATCACCGATGACCGCCTGAAAGAAGTCGACTTCACCGACAAGTACTACAACACCCCCAGCCGCATCGTGCTGAAGAAAACCGTCAAGTACACCGACCCGGCCTCGATCAAAGGCAAAAAGATCGGTGTGCTCAAAGGCTCCACCCAGGAGGCCTATGCCATGGGCGAACTGAAGCCCGCCGGTGTGGTGGTCAATAGCTACGAAGCGCAAGACCAGGTTTATCTGGATATCAAATCCGGCCGTCTGGACGGCACCGTGGCCGACTTCATGGAAGTCACTGGCGGTTTCCTGAGCAAACCCGAAGGCGCGAAATTCGCCCTCGCCGGTCCTGATCTGAAAGAGCCGAAGTACTTTGGCTACGGCGCCGGCATCGCGCTGCGCAAGGGTGAAGACGCCCTCAAAGGCGAGTTGAACGCCGCCATCAAAGCGATCCGCGAAAACGGAAGCTACAAGACCCTGAACGACAAGTATTTCGCCAAGTTCAATATCGACGTGTACGGCGAATAAGCTCCGCCTGCAGCCGACCCCAGGGGTCGGCCCAGCCAAGAATCGGCGCACTTTGACCGCAGTGCGCCGATTTTTTTGCGTCTGCGGAAGAAGAAGCCGGAGAATTAGGCCGGTTTTCGGTTACACCTGACTGCCCATGCAAGCCTATTACCTCAGCATCCTGCAAGCCTCGCTGGTGACCATCGCGGTGTCGCTGGCGTCGCTGGCGGTATCCGTGGTTTTCGGACTGCTCGGGGCCGCAGCGCGATTGTCTCCGGGACGCCTGGCGTCGGCGGCAGGTGCGGCGTACACCACGGTCGTTCGCGGCATCCCTGATCTGGTGATGATGCTGCTGGTGTTTTACGGCGGCACCATGGGCCTGAACCACCTGATGGAAGCGCTGGGTCGTAAAGGCTCAGTGGACATCAACCCCTTTTTGGCCGGGGTGCTGACGCTGGGTTTTATTTACGGCGCCTACATGACCGAAACATTTCGCGGCGCGATTCTGGCGATTCCACGCGGACAGGCCGAGGCTGCATGGGCCTTTGGCATGGGACGGCGGCAAACCTTTCTGCGCATCACCGCGCCGCAGATGGTGCGCTACGCCCTCCCCGGCTTTACCAACAACTGGCTGGTGCTTATCAAGTCAACGGCGCTGGTCAGCCTGATCGGTTTGCAGGAAATGACCTACATCGCCAAGCAGGCCAGCGCCGCCACGCGCTCGCCCTTCGAATTCTTCCTGTTCACCGCTGCGCTGTTTTTACTGTTTACCAGCGCCTCGCTCTGGGTCTTGCGCCGCTTGGACACACGCTACAGCCTGGGTGCCCGGCGGGTGTCGCTGTGATGGAGGCGGCTGCATGAAATGGGAGGTCATCTTCCAGCCCAACAACCTGGCGTTGTACGGGGAAGGCATTCTGACCACGCTGGCGCTGCTTTTCTCCAGTCTGGCCATCGGCGCCGTGCTGGCGCTGGTGTTTGCATTGGCGCTGACAGGGCGCTCCGCCGCGCTGCGCGCAGTGGTGGGCGCCTATACCTATGTGGTGCGCGGAACACCCTTACTGATTCAGGTCTATTTGATTTATTACGGCCTGGGCCAGCTCGA
>CANFTU010000118.1 GCA_947450005.1 Comamonadaceae bacterium
ACATACGAAGGCCCGCCGCACATCGGCGCCATGCGCGTGGCCACGGCGCTGACCGACGTGCATTACGTGATGCACGCGCCCCAGGGCGACACCTACGCCGACCTGCTGTTCACCATGATCGAGCGCCTGCCCCGCCGCCCGCCGGTGACCTACACCACCTTCCAGGCGCGCGACCTCGGCGGCGATACCGCCGAATTGTTCAAAACCGCCGTCAAGGATGCCTACGACCGCTTTGCGCCCAAGGCCATGTTGGTAGGCGCCTCCTGCACGGCAGAGCTGATTCAAGACGACCCGGGCGGTCTGGCGCTGGCGCTGAATCTGCCCATCCCCGTGGTCGCGCTGGAGTTACCCGCCTACCAGCGCAAGGAAAACTGGGGCGCTTCCGAGACCTTCTACCACCTGGTTCGCCGCGTGGCCCGCAAGTCCGAAGCGGCAAGCCCGATGGACGGCACACGCCGCCCGCGCTGCAACATCCTGGGCCCCAGCGCCCTGGGCTTTCGCCACCGTGACGACGTCAAAGAAATCCGCCAACTGCTGACCCGCATGGGCGTGGATGTCGCTGTGGTGGCACCGCTGAACGCCAGCGCGGCCGATTTACAAAGCCTGCCCGACGCCGATTTCAACGTCGTGCTCTATCCCGAAATCGCTCTGACCACCGCGCAGTGGTTGCAGCGCCAGTTCGGGCAACCCTTTACCAAGACCGTGCCCATCGGCATGAGCGCCACGCGCGAGTTTGTGCAGGAAGTCGCCACATTGGCCGGCATCGCCGTCCCCGCCGACATCGAAGCCGATGCGCATTCCGTCTGGTATGCGCGCTCGGTCGATTCCACCTACCTGACAGGTAAGCGCGTGTACGTGTTCGGTGACGCCACCCACGTGATTGCCGCAGCCCGTTTTGCCCGCGATGAAATGGGCTTTGAAGTCGTCGGCATGGGCACCTACAGCCGCGAATTCGCCCGCGATGTGCGCGACGCCGCCAAGCTGTACGGCGTGGAGGCGTTGATCAGCGACGACTATCTCGCGGTGGAGGCGCAAATCACCCAGCTGCAGCCCGAGTTGATTCTGGGCACGCAAATGGAGCGCCACATCGCCAAGCGCCACGCCATACCCTGCGCAGTGATCTCGGCACCTGTGCACGTGCAGGATTTCCCCGCACGGTATGCCCCGCAAATGGGTTTTGAAGGTGCCAACGTGCTGTTTGATACCTGGGTCCATCCGCTGATGATGGGCCTGGAGGAACACCTGCTGGGCATGTTCCGCGAGGACTTTGAATTTCATGACGGAGCCGGCTCCTCGCACCTGGGTGCAGGCAAGGGCATGGCAGCAGCCGCGCAGCCTGAGCACGAGGCGCTCGCCCCCGTATCAGCACCCGCGCATGCCGTGCCAACCGCGCCTGCGCCAGCCCCGGCAACTGCAGCCGCCGCCGTGGACACCAAGCCGGGCATTGCCCTGTGGTCCAAAGACGCCGAAAAAGAACTCGGAAAAATTCCGTTCTTTGTGCGCGGAAAAGCCCGTCGCAATACGGAACGCTTCGCCTGCGAAATGGGGATTCAGAACATCACCGTGGAGACACTTTACGATGCAAAAGCCCACTTCAGCCGCTGACCCGCGCAGCGCCAGTGCGCTGAAGCTGGTCATCGTGACTATGGACACACACCTGGCCAGCAGCGTGGAGCGGGCCCGCCAGCGCCTGGCGCGCGAAGTGCCGCAACTCACCATTGCCCTGCACGCTGCATCGGAATACGCCAACAACGCCGCCGCCCTGGCGCGCTGCCGCAGCGATCTGGCCAGCGCCGACATCGTGATCGCCGGCATGTTGTTCCTGGAAGACCACTTTTTGCCGGTGCTCGATATCTTGCAGGCACGCCGTCTGGAATGCGACGCGATGATTTGCATGGCCTCGGCGTCCGAGGTGGTCAAGCTCACGCGCCTGGGCAACTTCGACATGAGCAAGCCCGCCAGCGGCCCCATGGCGCTGCTCAAAAAACTGCGCGGCGGCAACTCCAAGGAGAAAGCCGCGCCGGCCGGTGCCGCCCAAATGAAGATGCTGCGCCGTCTGCCGCAGCTGCTGCGCTTTGTGCCCGGCACTGCGCAGGATGTGCGGGCTTATTTTCTGACCTTGCAGTACTGGTTGGGCGGATCGGACGAGAACGTGCTCAACATGCTGCGCCATGCCGTGGCCCGTGGCGCTGCCGGCCCGCGCAAAGTGCTGCGCGAGCGCGTGGTGGTGCAGGCGCCCGTGGACTATCCGGAAGTCGGCGTGTACCACCCCCGTATGGCGGGCCGCTTTTCTGAGCGTGCCCACGAGCTGCCGCTGCCACCAACCGGTGGCGCTGCCCCGGCCGGCACAGTGGGCATTCTGGTCTTGCGCTCCTACCTGTTGTCCAACAACGCAGGGCACTACGACGGCGTGATTGCGGCTCTGGAGGCCAAGGGCATGCGGGTGATTCCAGCCTTTGCGTCCGGTCTGGACTGCCGCCCGGCGATCGACCAGTTTTTCTACGACCACGGCAAGCCCTGTGTGGATGCGGTCGTCTCACTCACCGGCTTTTCGCTGGTCGGCGGCCCTGCCTACAACGATGCCAAAGCGGCGCAAGAGACGCTGGCGCAATTGGACGTGCCCTATGTTGCAGCGCACCCGGTGGAATTCCAAACGCTGGACCAATGGGGTGGCTCCGACCGCGGCCTGATGCCGGTGGAGAGCACCATCATGGTCTCGATCCCCGAGCTGGACGGCTCGACCAACCCCATGGTCTTCGGTGGTCGTCCCGGCGCACCCGGCGTGACCTGCACCGGCTGCGACCAACGCTGCACCTTCCAAGCCAGCGACCGCTCCCAGGACATGCACACCTGCCCCGAGCGCGCCTGGATGCTGGCCGCCCGCGTGGCCAAGTTGGTGGCCCTGCGCCGCAGCGAGCGCGCCCAGCGCAAAGTCGCCATCGTGATCTTCAACTTTCCGCCGAATGCGGGCAATGTCGGCTCAGCCGCCTATTTATCGGTGTTCGAGTCCCTCTTCCACACCATGGCGGCCATGCAGGAGCAGGGCTACAGCGTGGACATGCCGGCCAGCGTGGACGTGCTGCGGGACAGCGTGCTCAAGGGCAATGCCGCCCGCTACGGCGCCAACGCCAATGTGCACACCGTCATTCCTGCTGCGGACCATGTGCGCCGCGAGCGCTGGCTCCAGGAAATCGAGGCGCAGTGGGGCCCGGCCCCGGGGCGGCAACTCAGCACCGGCGACGGCCTGATGGTGCTGGGCTGCCAGTTCGGCAATGTACTGATCAGCGTGCAGCCCTCGTTCGGCTACGAGGGTGACCCGATGCGGCTGCTGTTCGAAAAAGGGCTGGCACCCACCCACGCCTTTTCGGCTTTTTACCGTTACCTGCGCGAAGACTTCGCGGCCCACGCGGTCCTGCACTTCGGCACCCACGGTGCGCTCGAATTCATGCCGGGCAAGCAAAGCGGTATGTCCGGCTCCTGCTGGCCGGATCGCCTGATTGACGATCTGCCCAACATTTACCTCTACGCCTGCAACAACCCCGCCGAAGGCGCCATTGCCAAACGCCGCTCGGGCGCAACACTGGTGAGCTACCTCACACCGCCGGTCACCAACGCCGGGTTGTACAAAGGCTTGAACGATCTCAAGGTGTCGCTGGACCGCTGGAACAGCCTGCCGCCTTTGCGCGATGCGGAAAAAGCAGGAACGCAGGCGGTTTCGCCGGAAACCGTGGAGCTCATTGCCCAGATCCAGGCCCAGGCCGAAGCGCTGGACCTGCGCGATGCCGGCACCGGCTGGCAAGTCGATGCGGCACTGGAGGCGCGCATCCAAAAGCTGTCTGACGATTTGCTGGAGATGGAATACACCTTGATTCCCAGCGGCTTGCACGTGACAGGACGCGCGCCCGACGCGGCCACCCGCAGCGAGATGATCAAAGCCATGGCCAGCGCCGCATTCGACACGCAGCTCGGCGATGCGGCATTGGCCTCCCTCGTCGCCGGTGACGATGCAGCGACCGTCATCGCCAAAGGCAAACTGCCACGCGATGAAACCACGCTGTCCATGGTCGCGGACCTGGTGGACAGCAACATCAAGATGGCCACCGACCACGAAGTCACCGCGCTGTTGCGTGCCTTGGAAGGCCGCTTTATTGCGCCCGCACCCGGCGGCGACATCCTGCAAACCCGCGAAGTGCTGCCCACCGGGCGCAATGTGCACGGCTTTGACCCCTTCAAGATTCCCAGCGCCTACGCCTTGAGCGACGGCACCCGCCAGGCGCAGCGTCTGATTGACCGCTATGTGGCCGACGGGAACCCGCTGCCCGAGTCGATTGCGATGGTGCTATGGGGTTCTGACAACCTGAAAAACGAAGGCTCGCCGATCTGCCAGGTGCTCGCCCTCATGGGCGCACGCCCCCGCTTTGACAGCTATGGCCGCATTGCCGGTGCCACGCTGATTCCGTTGGAAGAACTCGGCCGGCCGCGCATTGATGTGATCGTCACGCTCTCCGGCATCTTCCGCGACCTGCTGCCGCTGCAAATCAAACTGCTGGCCGACGCGGCCTACATGGCTGCCACGGCGGATGAGCCGCTGGAGATGAACTGGATCCGCAAGCATTCGCTGGCCTACCAGCAAGAGCACGGCTGCACCCTGGAGACCGCCGCCTTGCGTGTGTACGGCAACGCCGAAGGTGCATATGGCGCCAACGTGAACAACCTGATCGAGAGCAGCCGCTGGGATAACGACAGCGAGATCACCGAGACCTACACCCGCCGCAAAGGCTTTGCTTTCGGGCGCAACGGCGTGGCGCAACAACAAACCGCGCTGCTGCAAACCGCGCTGGCCGATGTGCAGCTCACCTACCAGAATCTCGATTCTTTAGAGCTCGGCGTCACCACCGTCGACAACTACTTCGACACGCTGGGCGGAATCACCCAAGCCGTTCGCTCGGTGCAAGGCGGCAAAACGCCGCCGGTCTACATCGGCGACCAGACCAAGAGCGCGGGCACGGTGCGCTCGCTGCAAGAGCAGGTGGCGCTGGAAACACGCACCCGCATGCTCAACCCCAAATGGCTGGAAGGCATGCTCGAGCACGGCTATGAAGGCGTGCGCCAGATCGAGGTGCACGTCACCAACACCATGGGTTGGTCAGCCACCACCGGCCAGGTCCAGCCCTGGGTTTACAAGCAATTGACCGAGGCGTTTGTCCTCGATCCGGCCATGCGCGAGCGTCTGGCCGCACTCAACCCAACCGCATCCCTGCGGATGGCCAACCGCCTGATCGAAGCTTCCGAGCGCAACTACTGGCAGCCTGACGCTGCCACGCTAGAGGCTTTGAAGCAAGCAGGCGAAGAGCTAGAAGACCGCCTTGAAGGCGTTCAAACCGGAGTAGCCGCATGATGGAAACCACCCTGATAGCCCCGTCCCAGATCACCCGCGGGGGCAAACCGCGTGGCGATGGCGAAGGCAGCGTGCAGGTCCAGATGGACCCCAGCGTGAAAATCGGAACCGCCAAAGTGTTCGCCATTTACGGCAAGGGCGGAATCGGCAAAAGCACGACCTCGTCCAACCTGTCGGCGGCCTTCAGCAAGCTGGGTAAACGCGTGCTGCAAATCGGCTGCGACCCCAAGCACGATTCCACGTTCACCCTGACCAAGAAGCTCAACCCCACGGTGATCGACGCGCTGGAAACCGTGGACTTTCACGCGGAAGAGCTGCGGCTGGAAGACTTTGTTTTCCCCGGCTACAACGGCGTGATGTGCGTCGAAGCGGGCGGCCCGCCCGCAGGCACCGGCTGCGGCGGCTATGTGGTCGGTCAAACCGTGAAGCTGCTCAAAGAGCACCATCTGCTGGAAGACACCGACGTGGTGATTTTTGATGTGCTGGGCGATGTGGTCTGCGGCGGATTTGCCGCACCGCTGCAACACGCGGACCGCGCGCTGATCGTGACCGCCAATGACTTCGATTCGATCTTCGCCATGAACCGCATCGTGCAGGCCATTGGCGCCAAATCGAAAAACTACAACGTGCGTCTGGGCGGTGTCATCGTCAACCGCAGCGACGCCACCGACCAGGTCGACAAGTTCAATGCCGCCACCGGTCTCAAGACCATGGCGCATTTCCCCCTGCTCGACGAGATCCGCAAGAGTCGCCTGAAAAAGTGCACGCTGTTCGAGCTGGATCCCACGCCCGAAGTCAAGGCCGTGCAAGACGAATACATGCGTCTGGCGACCGCGCTGTGGGAAGGAAGCGATCCGCTGCCATCCATTCCCATGAAAGACCGCGACATTTTTGACCTTCTGGGATTTGATTGATGGACCACAGCAGCTACATCGCGCGCCGCGGCGAGATCGAACACTACTTCGACCGGACTGCCGCCAAGGCCTGGGAGGTTTTGACCTCCAATGCGCCGGTGGGGCGCATCCGGGCCACGGTGCGCGCCGGGCGCGACCGCATGCGCGGCACGCTGCTGTCCTGGTTGCCCGACAACATGGAAGGGCTGCGTTTGCTGGACGCCGGTTGCGGCACGGGCGCGCTGGCGGCTGAGGCGATGCGGCGCGGCGCGCAAGTCGTGGCCATCGACCTGTCGCCCACTCTGGTCGACCTGGCGCGCCAGCGCCACATCAAGGAACTGCACCAAGACCCCACCCTGGGCGCACGTGGCGGCCATATTGAATTCGGTGCCGGTGACATGCTCACCGACAGCCTGGGGACCTTTGACCATGTGGTGTGCATGGACTCGCTGATCCATTACGACACGCCCGACATTGTGAAAGCTGTGGATGGCCTGAGCGCACGCACGCGCAGCAGTATTACTTTCACCTTCGCGCCACACACACC